>JAWOHF010000225.1:0-9284 GCA_046496285.1 Candidatus Aminicenantota bacterium | reverse complement strand
CACTATTTCCCTCATCACGCGTCCTACGGCAAGACTTTCTGGACCGCATACCGGAAAGTCAACGAGAAGTTCGCCGATGAGGCCGCCCGGATCGTCCGCCCCGGCGACAAGATCTGGGTCCACGATTACCACCTGCTCCTGGTCCCGGAGATGCTCCGCCGCCGGGTGCCGGACGCGGCCATCGGCTTCTTTCTCCATATCCCCTTCCCGAGCTTCGAGATCTTCCGGCTCATCCCCTGGCGCGACGAGCTCCTCCGCGGCCTGCTCGGGGCCGACCTCGTCGGCTTCCACACCTTCAGCTACGCGTATCATTTCTTGGAGAGCGTCTCCCAGATCCTCGACCTCGAGCACGACCAGTGGCAGGTCCCGGTCGAGGACCGGGCCGTCAAGGTCGATGCCTTCCCGATGGGCATCGATTTCGAGCGCTTCGCCTCGGCCGCATCCCTGCCCAAGGTCCGGGAGGACCTGGCCCGGATCACGAAGCGCGGCGGCGGCCGCAAGATCGTCCTCTCCGTGGACCGTCTCGACTACACGAAAGGCATCCCCCAGCGCCTCGAGGCCTTCGAGCTCTTCCTCGAGAGGAATCCCGGCTGGCGGGAAAAGGTCACCCTCATCCTCATCGCCGTCCCCTCGCGGACCGCGGTCCCGTCCTACGCCCGCCTCAAGAAGGAGGTCGACGAGCTCGTCGGGCGGATCAACGGCCGGTTCGGGGCCATCGGCTGGACGCCCATCCAATACCTCTACCGGGCCTTTTCCTTCGAGGCCCTCTCGGCCTATTACCTGGCCGCCGACGTGGCCCTGGTCACGCCTCTGCGCGACGGGATGAACCTGATCGCCAAGGAATACCTGGCCGCCCGGACCGACGGCAGCGGCGTGCTCATCCTCAGCGAGATGGCCGGGTCTTCAAGAGAATTGAACGACGCCATCCTGGTCAATCCGAACAACCTGGACCAGATCGCCGAGGCCATCCGGGAGGCCCTGTCCCTCGACCGCGCCGCCCAGATCGAACGCAACCGGCTGATGCGCCGGCGCATCGAGAGCTACACGGTCCTGCGCTGGGCCCGCGACTACATGACCGAGCTCGACCGGGCCAAAGAGACGCGGAAGGAACTGGGGGCCCACACCCTGGATGAAGAAAGCCGAAAAGACCTCCTCAGAAGCTACCGCAAGGCCAAGCGGCGGCTCCTGCTCCTCGACTACGACGGATCCCTGGTCTCCTTCGTCATGAAGCCCGAGCTGGCCAAGCCCGACCCGGAGCTCCTGGCCCTGCTCGACAGGCTCTCCAACGAGCCCAGGACCACGGCCGTCATCGTCAGCGGCCGCGACGCCCAGGCCTTGGAGGGCTGGTTCGGCCATCTCAATCTCGGGCTTGTCGCCGAGCACGGGGCCCTCCTGAAGTTGCCGGGCGGCGAGTGGCGGGAGATCGAAACACTGCGCGAGGATTGGAAGCACCAGATCCGGGGCCTCCTGCAGCAGTACGCCGACCGGACCCCGGGGGCCTTCGTCGAGGAGAAGAAGTTCTCCCTCGTCTGGCATTACCGGAAAGCGAACGATGTTCTGGCCGAGATCCGGGCCAGGGAGCTCAAAACGGACCTCAAGCCGATGATCTCCGACCAGAACCTGGAAGTCCTCGATGGCAACAAGCTCGTCGAGGTCCGCAACACGGGGGTCAACAAGGGGCGGACCGTCTGCCGGTTCCTCGACGGGGCCGAGTGGGACTTCATTCTCTCGGTCGGCGACGACCGGACCGACGAGGACGTCTTCGCCGTCCTCCCGCCGTCGGCCTTCTCGTTGAAGATCGGTCCCGGCCCGACCTCCGCCAGGTTCAACCTGAAAGGCGTCGAGGACTGCCGCGCCCTTCTCGAACAGCTAAGGAGTTAGATCGTGAGAACACTCGCCGACTACAACCGCATCGTCGACGACGCCGAGATCGCCAGGATCTACGCCAAGGCCTCGAAGTTCTACGAGCGCCACGTCGTCCATTTCAATTCGACGTTCCAAGGGGGAGGGGTGGCTGAGATCCTCTACTCGCTCCTGCCGCTCATGAACGACGCCGGGCTGTACGCCGAGTGGCGGACCCTCTACGGCTCGCCCGACTTCTTCATGATCACCAAGAAGTTCCACAACGCCCTGCAAGGGGATCGCATCAACCTGACCGAGGTCAAGAAACGGCTCTACAAGCAGGCCAGCGAGACGTTCTCGGTCTTCAACCACCTCAACCACGACTGCGTCATCGTCCACGATCCCCAGCCCCTGCCGCTCGTCTTCTACTACCGCAAGAAACAGCCCTGGATCTGGCGCTGCCACATCGATCTTTCGAGCCCCAACGGCGAGCTGTGGGAATTCCTGAAAAAATTCATTCTCCGCTACGACCAGGTCGTCGTGTCCCACGAGAAGTACCGGCAGCCGGACCTGCCCGTCCCTCAGCGCGTCATCCCCCCGGCCATCGACCCGCTGACGCCCAAGAACATGGACCTGTCCGCAGAAGACATCCAGAAGTATCTCCGCAAGTACGGCGTCCCCACCGACAAGCCGCTCGTCACCCAGATCTCGCGTTTCGACCGGCACAAGGACCCCGAGGGGGTGCTCCGCGTCTTCAACAAGGTCCGCGAGAGCGTCGACTGCCGCCTCGTGCTGTGCGGCAGCATGGCCTCCGACGATCCGGAAGGGCTGAAGGTCTTCGAGCAGATCGAACGCAAGGCCAACCGGCTGATCGACGACAAGAAAGTCATCCTCATCACCGTCGAGAACAACATCCTGGTCAACGCCCTCCAGAGGACCTCGAGCGTCGTCGTCCAGAAGTCCCTCAAGGAGGGTTTCGGCCTGACCGTGACCGAGGCCCTCTGGAAGGGCAAGCCAGTGGTCGCCTCGAACGTCGGGGGCATTCCCCTTCAGATCGAGGACGGCGCGAGCGGGTTCCTCCTCGACCCCAAGGACGAGGACGGCTTCGCCGACCGCATCGTCCGCATCCTCCAGGACCCGGACCTGGGCCGCAAGCTCGGGGCCGCGGGCCGTGAGACCGTCCGCAAGAAATACCTCATCACCCGGCTCCTGGCCGACTGGCTGGACCTGCTGGCCGACGTCATGAAGTGAGGCGCCGAGCCTTGACGGCCGCCGCGCTGGCCGCTCTTGTTTCGGTCCCGCGGCTCGCCGCCCAGGAACAGGCCCAGAAAGAGAAGAAGAAGCCTCCGGTCCGACAACACTCTGGACGCCTACACGGACGACACGCTGAGCACGCTCCAGTGGGAATCCCTCTACGAGAACTACTCGGCCGGGGCCGGGGCTTTCTCTCGCGATAGCGGAACGGACGGGTCTCGTCTTCGGGTCTCGTCGTCCGCGGCCGACGTGAGGGGAAAGCGCTCGTGCTCCGTCCGCAGGCGGGCGGCGTCCCAGCGCCCCGTGTGGACGAAGACGCGGTAGCGCAGGGTGATGGTTTCGCCCGCGCGCAGGGCCATCGGTCCGTAGCAAATAACGGCCGGGGTCAAGAAGCTCATCTCGTCGGAGCGGATGACGTACCAGGGCGTCGGCGAGCCGGGATTCTCTGGATGGTCGATGACGGCCACTCCGGCCGGTTGGCCGCCGATGAGGAACGAATAATCCAGGGCCGCGTGCCGGCCCCGGTAGCGGTCGTCCGGCATCTCGACGACGGGGCCGTCGCTGGTCACCGGCCGGCGGTCGGCGAGGCCGTCGGCCAGGCGCGCCGAGAGCCCCGCGTACCCGCCCCAGATCTGCCCGCCGGGCTCCCCGGGCAGGGGCGTGCGATCGAGGACGATGTCGCGGACGGCCGTGAAGGTCCCTGCCCAGTCGATGGCCGTGACGCCCTCGGCGTCCGGCGCGGCGACCGCGATCGTCCGTTCCTCCCGGAGCACGGCGGCCTCCTCGCCCTCGCCGGCCGGGCGATAGAATAGGCTGAGCGAGATCCGGGCCGAGCCGCCGTCGTCGCCGGTCGCGATGTCGACGTCACGCCACGAGGTCCGGCCCGCCGGACGGCCCGTCGCCCGGTCGATCTCCCAGTAGTTCACGCCGTCGATGAACTTCCAGCTGAACCACAGCCCGTGGTGCCAGACGTGGTCGGTCGGCCGGTCGGCGGTCAATATCCGGCCGTCGAGCGTCGCCAGCGGGTGGAAGTAGGGGACGTCGAGCTCCGGCGAGCAGTTGAAGCGCCACACGACGCCCGAGGGACCGGCGAGGGCCAGCGACTCGCCGTCGACGCGCTCGAAGCGCCATTCCGGGGCGCCCGCGGACCCGGCTCGGGGCCCGGCCGGGCCGCCTTCGCCTTCACCTCGACAGCCCGCAAGCCCGAGGACGGCGAACGAACAAAGAGCCGCGAGCAGAGGGGCGATCAGTGGCGAGAGTGGATTTGCCTTCGTCACCCGTTCCATTTAGAATCAGTATAACAGAGCGGGCCGCCCCGAAACACCTCGCCCGCATTGCATCACGTAAAATGTTACCTCAGGCCAAGCCGCTCGTCTTGACACCCGCGGCGGTTCTCGTCCATAATGCCCGAAGAAACGAAAGCGCGTCCCGCGCATAAATCCATCCACGGGGAGGACTCGGCATGGGAGATGCGGACGGCAGTCGACCGGACCCAGGCAAGCCATGGAGGCCAGTGAAGGAAGACCCTGACGTGCCGGGACCGCGGCGCTTGCGCCCTGCGGACGCCGATGTGAACGGACGGACCGTGACCCCGAGATAGTCCGCCGGTTCACCTCCGGCCGCTCCCGCAGCCGCCGCGGCCGAAGAGAACGGAGGTGAGCCATGAAGAAGAAACAACTCGACCTGCTCCTCCTGCCGGAGCTCCGTGAGATCCTCGAGGCCAAGGACTACAAAGAGCTCCAGGAATTCTGCGAGTCGGCCCACCCGGCCGTCATCGCCGAGCTGATCTCGGGCCTGACCTGCGAGGAGCTCTGGACGGTCCTCCGGAACATCACCCCGGCCCTTCGCGTCGAGATCTTCAGCCACCTCGACGAGAGCCTGCAGGTCGAGATCGCGCGGACCCTCCGCCGCGACGAGCTGGCCGGGCTGCTCGCCGACATGTCCCACGACGACCGGGCCGACCTGTTCAAGAAGATCCCCAAGAGCCTCCGGGAGGCCGTTCTGCCGGCCATGGCCATGGCCGAGCGCGAGGACATCCGCCGCCTGGCCGCTTACCAGGAGGGCACGGCCGGGGCGGTCATGACCTCGGACTACGCGGCCCTGTCCCCGGAGCTGACGGCGTACCAAGCCATCGAGCGGCTCCGGCAGGTCGCCCCGGACAAGGAGACCATCTACTACGCCTACGTCGTGGGCCGGGACCGCAAGCTCCTCGGGTTCGTGTCCCTCAAGGACCTCATCCTGGCCAAGCGCGACGACCGGGTCGAGGACATCATGCACGGCGAGGTCATCTCGGTCCGGGTCGAGGACGACCAGGAGGAGGCGGCCCAAAAGATCCAGAAGTACGATCTCCTCGCCCTGCCGGTCGTCAACAGCGAGGGGGCCCTGGTCGGCATCGTCACCTACGACGACATCCAGGACATCATCGAGGAAGAGGCCACCGAGGACTTCCACCGCTTCGGAGGCCTGACCTACAAGACGGACGGCCTCGACCTCAACATCCGCGAGGCGGGGTTCCTGACCATGCTCAAGAAAAGGCTGCCCTGGCTCCTGGCGCTGGTGTTCGTCAACATCTTCAGCGGGGCCGGCATCGCCTATTATGAGAAGACCATCGCCGCCGCGGTCTCCCTGGTCTTCTTCCTGCCGCTGCTCATCGGCAGCGGCGGAAACGCCGGGTCCCAGACGGCGACGCTCGTCGTCCGGGCCATGGCCGTCGGCGATGTCAAGATGTCGGACTGGTTCCGGCTGCTCGGGCGGGAGATCGCGGTGGCCCTCGGGATCGGGGCTGTCATGGGCGCGGCCGTCTACGCGATCGGCATCTTCCGCTCGGGGCCCGAAGTGGCGGTCGTCGTGGCCATGGCCATGGTCATCAACGTCCTGTTCGGAAGCCTCGTGGGCATGAGCCTGCCCTTCCTCCTGATCCGGCTGAAGCTCGACCCGGCCACGGCCAGCGCGCCGCTCATCGCTTCGATCGCCGACATCGCGGGCGTGCTCATCTATTTCGGCCTCGCGACCTGGTACCTGAAGGACGCCATCGCCGCGGTCTGAGCCCCGCTTCCGATTCGGGCGGGCCTGGGATATAATCCGTGCATCCGGGAGGTCGAACGTGAATCTGCAAGCCGTAGTCGATACGATCAACAGTTTCGTCTGGGGGCCGCCGCTGGTCATCCTGTGCCTGGGGGCGGGGATCTATTTTTCCGTGCGGACACGCTTTCTCCAGGTCCGGCTGATCAAGGACATGGTGACCAAGCTCTTCGGGGGCAAGACCTCGAAGACGGGCATCTCCTCGTTCCAGGGTTTCGCCATGGCCCTCGGCGGACGGGTCGGGACGGGCAACATCGCCGGGGTGGCCACGGCCATCGCCATGGGCGGCCCGGGGGCCCTTTTCTGGATGTGGATGATCGCCTTCCTCGGGGCCGGCTCGGCGTTCATCGAGGCGGCGCTGGCCCAGGTCTGGAAAGAGGAGATCGGCGGCGTCTACCGGGGCGGCCCGGCCTTCTACATCCAGAAGGGCATCGGGCAGAGATGGTACTCGGTGATGTTCGCTCTGGTCACCATCCTGTCGTGCGGCATCCTGCTGCCCGGCATCCAGGCCAACAGCATCTCGACGGCCTTTTATAACGCCTTCCCGGCCGTGACCCCGACCATCTCGGGCGCGTTCGTCACCGTCATGCTGGGGTTGATCATCTTCGGCGGGGTCAAGCGCATCGGGCGGGCCGCCGAGCTGCTCGTGCCGTTCATGGCCATAGCCTACATCATCCTGGCCCTGGTCATCGTGGCCATCAACATCCATCGGGTGCCCGAGGTCTTCGCGTTGATCATCAGCTCGGCCTTCGGTCAGAACGCCGTGTTCGGGGGGATCCTGGGATCGACCATCACCTGGGGCGTCAAGCGGGGCATCTTCTCGAACGAGGCGGGGCAGGGGACGGGGCCGCAGGCGGCGGCGGCGGCGGAGGTCGCCCACCCGGCCGAACAGGGGTTGGTGCAGGGATTCTCGGTCTACGTCGACACGCTGCTCGTGTGCACGGCGACCGGCTTCATGCTGCTCATCACCGGGATGTTCAACACGGCCGACGGCAAGGGCGGCTTCCTGGTGGAGAACCTGCCGGGGGTCGAGGAGGGACCGATCTGGACCCAGCGGGCCATCGACACGCTGACGCCGGGCATCGGCGGCAAGTTCGTGGCCGTCGCCCTGCTGTTCTTCGCCTTCACGACGCTCATGGCCTACGCGTTCTATACCGAATCGAACGTGGCCTATCTGTTCAAGAAGAGGCCGGGGATCGCGATCTTCGGCGCCCGGGTGTTCCTGCTGATCATGACTTTTTACGGGGCGCTGCGCACGGCGACCCTGGCCTGGGGCATGGGCGATATCGGGGTCGGGCTGATGGCCTGGCTCAATGTGGTCGCTATTCTCATTTTGGGGAAGGTCGGGCTGGCGGTGCTGAAGGATTACGAGGCCCGCAAGAAGGCCGGCGGAGCGATGGAGTTCGATCCCGACAAGCTCGGCATTCGCAAGGCGGAGCTGTGGCACGAGATCCGGCGGCGGAGGAGAGAGGGCGAGCGCGGGGAGGGGAATGACTAGGGGGGACGATGGAAAGAAAATACGGATGCGACGAGAAGGATCTGGCCCATTACACGTGCCTGAGGACGCCCCGGCCCATCAAGGTCGACGGGCGGCTCGACAAGCCCGAGTGGCAGAAGGCGACCAAGTCGGGGCGGTTCGTCGACCTGGTGAGCGGGGCGCCCGGTTTCTTCGAGACACGGATGGCCGCGCTATGGGACGACGAGAATCTCTATGTGGCCTTCTGGATGGAGGAGCCCAACGTCCGGGCCCGGCTGACGGGGAGGGACTCGTTCGTCTGGACCGAGAACGACATCGAGATCTTCATCGGCGGCGAGGACTGCTACTACGAGTTCCAGATGAACGCGCTGGGGACGGTCTACGAGGTTTTTTATATTTGGCAGGATGCGTATCGTCGGGGCGGCCGGTTCGACGTGCCGGAGTTCGACCTGCTGGAGCGGAAAGTAGACGTGCTGGGCGGCTTCCAGGACGCGTCGCGGCACGGCAAGCACCCGCGCGGGGCCAGGTGGGCTTTCATGGATTGGGATTTTCCCGGGATGAAGGCCGCCGTCCAGGTGGCGGGGACGATCAACGACTCGTCGCAGGTCGACCGGGGCTGGACGGCAGAGGTCGCCTTTCCGTGGAGCGGGATGCGGGTGCTGGCGGGCGAGAGGCCCGTGCCGCCGAGGGACGGCGACGTCTGGCGCATGGATTTCTCGAGGTTCGAGCTGCTTGAGTTCTGCGGGGCCAAGGCCGAGCCGCACCCCGGCTGGGCCCTCAACCGCCACGGCGTCTACGATTCCCACATCCCCGAGTGCTTCTCCTTCCTTCATTTCGCCTTGGCTGCTGTTACTGATTGAAAGTAAAGAAGTTAATCAATTTTTAGGGGCTGTTTTTCGGCATTTTCGGCCCTTTTTAGCCCTGTTTTCATCGATTTATATAGGTCTTAACCTGAAGGGTGTTGTTTTTCCAAAGTGACCGTTTCCGGGGGCAAAATGGGCCCGCTTTTCAGTTTATTAGGCCGTTTAAACCAATTAAATTATTTAATATCTGTTGATTACAACAGCCAAGGCAGACTTGACAAATTCTTTACAGATCCTTGACAACTGGCCGTCGCGGCGGGGTTATTTTGAGAGCGACATCCTCGACACCCGCGGCAGGGATGCGGGGATGAGCTCGATCAAGGAGGAAAAGACATGTTGAGGAACAAGGGGAAAGCGATGGGGTTCTTGGGCGCTCTGGGGGCCGTGGCTCTCGTCCTGGCCTTCGTACTGGGGCTCGCGGCCCTGGGGCTTTGCCAGACGAAGACCCTGACCATCCTGCACACGAACGACACGCACTCGGCCATGCTGCCGTTCGGCCACCCAGCCCTGCCCGGGCCTTTCGCCTTGCTGAAGGGCATCCCCGGCGCGGGCTGGGGGCCGGGCGCCTTGAGCGCCGGCCGGGCCGCGGACGTCCGCGAGACCGGGGGCATCGCCAGGATGGCCACGCTCATCAAGAGCCTGCGGGCAGGGAACCGGAACGTCCTGGCCCTGCACGCCGGCGACGTCTTCGTCGGCAGCTTCGAGTTCAACAAGTACCTGGGCTATCCCGAGCTGAAGATCATGGAGTCGCTCTACGACGCCATGAC
>JAWOHF010000196.1:0-7476 GCA_046496285.1 Candidatus Aminicenantota bacterium | reverse complement strand
CCCGGCCAGCATGCAGAACAGGATGAAGGGAGTGAGAAGGATGACCAGGACGACGTAGAAGGCGACGAGAACGGCGGTCCGGATCATATGGCAGCCAGGCGGGATTATAGCATATCCTCCTTGAGGTCGCGGCTCCCTCCTGAAAATCACCCGTGGGATCACTTCTCCGGGGAATGACCCCGGATCCTTTTTCCGAAATGCTGGCTTCGCGGCCCCATGGTATGATAGGAAAGAGACGTGGACGAGACCTCTCACCACGGCCTTGGAAAAAGGATCCCTGCCCCGGTTTGGCTGGCCGCCGCTTTCGTCTTGATCGCGACCAACGTCATGTCCTTCACCTTGTTCGACCACATCCCCCATGTCAACGACGAGATCGCCTATTTGTTCCAGGCCAAGATCTTCGCCTCGGGCAAGCTTTATCTGGGATCTCCCTGCAGCCCGCGGTCGTTCGATTTCCCGCACATCATCAACAATGGCCGATGGTACAGCCAGTATCCGCCGGGCTTCCCGCTTTTGCTCTTGCCCGGAGTCCTTCTGGGGGTCCCCTGGCTGATCAATCCGCTGCTGGCCGTCTTGGCCGTGATCCTTCTCTATAAGCTGGGCTGCGAGCTCTATGGAAAGCGTGAGGGGTTGTGGGCGGCGATCCTGGGGGCCTTCTCGATCTGGTTCCTCTTGATCTCATCGACCCTGCTCTCCCACACGAGCAGCATTTTGTTCGTCTCCGTCGGCGTCCTCTTCCTGCTCCGATCCCTGCGCTCGCCGACGTTTTCGAACGGCCTTCTGGCCGGCCTGGGGCTGGGCATGGCATTCCTCATTCGCCCCTACAACACGGCCCTCATCTCCATACCTCTGGCCGCATATGTCGTCTTCAAATCCCTTCGTGAGCCGGCGGGCCGATTGAAGAACCTTATCGGGTTTTCGGTCGCTATCGGGGCGGCCGTTCTCTGCTTGTTGCTCTACAATCAGGCGACGACCGGCTCCGCTTTGAAAATGGGCTACATCGAGAAATACGGCCCCTCGCACGGCCTCGGCTTCGGCAAATCCGGATACATGGACACCCCTCACACCCCTGAGCGCGCCCTGACCATGATGGCCGAGAACGCCGGCGCGCTCAACGCCTACCTGTTCGGATGGCCTATCTCCTCCCTCTTGTTCATAATCCCCTTCCTGATGCCGTCCCGAAGGGATAAGAGCGGGTGGACCGGCGACAGGATCCTTGTCCTGAGCGTCGCCTCTCTGGCGTCCGGTCTATTCCTTTATTGGGGAACGCACGTCATCCTCGGCCCCCGGATGTATTTCGAGGCCTTCCCCTTCTTTGTCCTTATGACGGCCCGTGGCCTGACAAAGGCTCCCGTGTTCATTGCCAAAGCCGCCAGGGCCTCCGACGAACGGATGATCCGTCGAGGATTAGCGGCAGCCGTCGGTATCTTGTTTGTCTACGCCTTCCTCGTTACCCTCCCTCGTTGGACGAGCCCGCCCGGGACCAGAGACTATTTCCAGCTCATTGCCAAGGATTACATGGGAGTGACGACGCGGATCCACCGGACCATCGACTGTCTGCCGCTCGACCGATCGATGATTATCATGAAATTCCTGTTCCAACCGAAGATGTACTTCCCCGACGGGTGGTGGGGATCCGGCTTTCTCTATAATGATCCTTCTCTCGCGAACAGGATCATCTATGCCCAGGATCAGGGGGTGGCCAACGTTGACCTCCTGCGATGCCATCCGGACCGACAGGCCTACCTTTATGTCGGCACCTTGGAAAGGGGAATGCTAGTGCCCATCGAGCTTCGCTCCGGCGGCCTCGACTATGGCGATCCAGTCCACGCCGGCCATGGTCGAACGTCCGGGGTCTCCCTCGTCGCCTCGCCGGACGAATTGTATACGGCCTACTCGCCGCCCTTTCGGGGGTTCCTGAGACATCTCTACTCGTCCCGCCCTCCCAACGAGATTGACGTGAGCCGCCTGAGGCAATGGGCGGAACAGGCCAGGCGGGAGGGGCGTTATATGGAAGGGGCATACGCCCTGGAGGCCGCCCTGCAGGTCGAGCTCAGCGCCTCGGTCCGCAGCCAGTTGCTGGGCTCCCTCGCAACGCTCTATCTGAAGACGGGTGAGGGTCGAATGGCCGGCCGGATCGGCGAGCGGCTTTCGGACCTCTATGACCCCCGAGTCTTTGACGTCTTCCCGGAGAGGGGATTCTAGGGCCGGCGGGAGATCGAAGATGAACCGCGTCGTCATTTTCGGGGCCGGGCCGGCGGGCCTCACGGCCGGATACGAAAGCCTCGAGGCCGGCCTCCCCGCCACGGTCATCGAACAGGACCGCCAGGTCGGGGGGATCGCCAGGACCGTCGAGCATCACGGCTGTCTCTTCGACGTCGGCGGCCACCGGTTCTTCACCAAGCATGCCCGCATCCAGGCGCGCTGGGAGGAATGGCTCGGCCCGGCCTTCCGGCAAAGGCCCCGGCTTTCGCGGATCTACTACGGCGGCCGCTTCTTCGACTATCCGCTGAAGCCCCTCAACGCGCTCACGAACCTGGGGCCGCTTGAGTCGGCCCGGGTCATGCTCAGTTATCTTGCAGCCAAGATCCGCCCGGCGAGGAGAGCCGTGTCGTTCGAAGATTGGATCACGGACAGGTTCGGGAAGCGCCTGTTCCAGATGTTCTTCAAGACCTACACGGAAAAGGTCTGGGGGATCAACTGTCGCGAGCTGCGCGCCGACTGGGCGGCCCAACGCATCAAGACCCTGACCCTCGGCAAAGCGGCGCTCGATTCTTTCGGCCTGATGAAGAACGACAAGGTCCCTTCGCTCATCGAGAGCTTCCACTACCCGGACCGGGGACCCGGCCAGATGTGGGAGCGGGTCGCCGACTTGATCAGGGCCAGGGGAGGGCGGGTCGACCTGGCCTCGCGCGTCGTCCGCGTCAAGCATATCCCGGGCCGCGTCACCGGGGCCGTGGTCGAGGATGTCCGAGGGCGTTCAGAGGTCGCCGGGGAACATTTCATCTCCACGTTGCCCCTCAAGGACCTCGTCCTGTCCCTGGACCCGGCTCCTCCGGACGCCGTCATAAGCGCTGCGTCCGGTCTCCGGTACCGAGATTTCTTCACGGTCGGTCTCGTCCTGGCCAAGCCCGACGTCTTTCCCGACAACTGGATCTACATCCATTCCCCGGATGTCCTCGTCGGGCGGATGCAGAACTTCAAGAACTGGAGCCCGCAGATGGTCTCGTCGGCCGCGCGGTCCTCACTCGGCCTCGAATACTTCTGCTTCGACCGAGACCCGATATGGCGGGAGCACGACGAGATCCTTATCGGCCGGGCGGCCTCCGAGGTCAGGATCTTGGGCCTCGGGGATCCCGGGGCGGCTCTCGACGGGATCGTCATCCGGGCCCCCAAGGCGTATCCTATCTATGACGAGGGATACAAGGACCGCGTCGCCGTCATCCGAGATCATCTGTCTTCCTATTCGAATCTGCAAACGGTGGGGCGCAACGGACTCCATCGTTACAACAACCAGGACCACTCCATGCTTACAGCCATCGCCGCCGTCAGGAACATCCTCGGGGACGACGGCACCGCTTGGGACATCAACATGGACGATTCCTATCATGAGTCCGGGTAAGGTCCCGAATATTCGAAAGCGGGTCCCACCGCTCAGCGCGTTGGCAAGGGAGAAGAAGCTCCGGTATTTCTTCAGGGATGTTCCGAAGGCGGCGAAGATCCTGGAGGTCGGTTGCGGCGACAAATGGTTGGGCCGGCAGCTTGCCGGAAGAGGCTGGATGGGCTATCAGGGCCTGGACCTCGATCCGCCGGCGGATATCGTCGGAGACATCAGAGATTGGGAACGCTTGCGGCTGCGGCCCGGATCGTTCGATGTCGTGGCAGCCTTCGAGGTCATCGAACATATCGACTGCTTCAGCGAGATGTTCGGCCTTCTCAGGCCCGGCGGCCGTCTCTTCCTGACCTCTCCCCGGCCGGAATGGGACTGGCTGTGCCGGGTCCTCGAGGCGGTCCGATTGACCCAGCGCCGATCCAGCCCCCATGACCATCTGATCGACTTCCGCCGGGTCCCGCTTTTCCTTGTTGAGGAGATACGATACGTCGGCGTTGTCTCCCAATGGGGGAAATTCAAAAAGGCATAGGAACTCGGGGCCATCACCGGGGCCCAGGCAATAGCATTGTCACCCAAGCCCCCCGGGAGCTAGTCCTGCTGGTTCCCCCGAAGAATGGGGAGACAATAAATCCCCGTAAGCGGGAGAAGAGTTAAAAAAAGGGGCGGCCGAAGCCGCCCCTTCTTTATCGTTTTCGAACTTGATCTTAGATCAGGTGCCGGTGCCACCGATGAGCGATGTCGACGGCGCGATGATCCAGTTGCCTGACCAGGCGACGAGATCATTGTCAAAGTCGGCCATGCTGCTCACGTTGTAGCGGCTGGCTTCGGGATCCGTCGGGTCATACGTAACTCCGCTATTCGCTCCGTTCCTGCCGTATGAGGCGACCATACAGTCATCACCCCCAAGATCGAGGAGGGCGTCGCCGGTAAGGTAACCCAAGGCGGTCACGCCTGCAGCTTGAGTCCCGACCTGATAAGGCGTGTTCCACGGATCGTTGATAGGGAAGGACTTGATGTAGAACGGCGAAAGAGCGAGGACAAAAGCGTGACCTGTAGTCACTGGGCCCGCCGCCGGGGCGAGAGTGAAGTCACCATTGTCCGTGATGTAGTCCATGGCTCCGGTCGAGATCGTCATGATCTCTTTCATGGCCGACTTCTGCTTGGCCTTCTGCATGGCGGCCAGCGCGTTGGGGATGAGGAGAGCGGCCAGGATGCCGATGATCGCAACAACGATCAGCAGCTCGATGAGGGTGAAACCTCTCATCTTTTTAAACATCTTAAAACCTCCTTGAAATTCCCTGGCTGATGTCCTCAGCCGGGTTGTTTTACCAATCTTAGTTGGCACCTCTATTATAGCAATATCCGTGCCAAGATATTATCGATTTTATCTTATTGATAATAAACAACATATAATTTCCGTCATTCACTGAGCAAACAATTGTTGACACTATTCGTCTCTTGCTGACATTATTTGTCTGTCAGGCGGGACTTCTCTCGCCGGCCCCGTTCCGCTTTTCGGCCTTGCGGACCTGGTTCAGCCCATACTTGCCGATGAGATAGCGGAGAGTCCGGTAGCTCGTGCCTAGGAGCGGGGCGGCCTTCTGCAGGCTCCCGGCGCTGGCCGCCAGGGCCTCCTGGATGTACTTCTTGCTGATCTCGTCGAGATGGTCCGACAAGCTGAAGCCGGGCTCGAAAAAGACCTGCGTTTCGGCCTTGGGCTTTCCGGGCGCGACCATCTCCCGGGGCAGGCAATGGACCGTCACGGTCTCCCGGTCCTCGATGGCCACGATGCGCTCGATGACGTTCTCGAGCTCCCGGATGTTTCCCGGCCAGGCATAGCCCTCGAGAATTCCGACGACTTCGGGCGTCAGCCGCTTGGGCTTCTTGCCCATCCGGTCGCAGTACTTCTGGAGGAAATGGGCGACGAGCAGGGGGATGTCCTCGATCCGCTTCCTCAAGGGCGGCATCTCGAAGGAGATGACGTTGAGGCGGTAGAAGAGCTCCTCGCGGAACCGGCCCTCTTCGATCCGCTTTTTGAGGTCCTGGTTGGTGGCGGCGATGATGCGGACGTCGACGGCGATCTCCTCGGTGCCGCCGACCCGCCGGATGCGGCGGTCCTGCAGGGCCCGCAGGAGCTTGACCTGGGTCCAGGGCGAGGTCTCGCCGACCTCGTCCAGGAAGAGCGTACCGCGCTGGGCGGCCTCGAACATGCCCTTCTTCTCGGACACGGCTCCGGTGAACGCTCCCCGGACGTGGCCGAAGAGCTCGCTTTCGAGCAGGTTCTCAGGAAGCGCCGCGCAGTTGATGGAGACGAAGGGCCGGTCGCGCCGGCCGCTTTGATGGTGAATGGCCCGGGCGGCCATCTCTTTGCCGGTGCCGCTTTCTCCGGTGACCAGGACGGTCGAGTCCGTGTCGGCGACCTTCTCGATCAGGGTATAGATCTCCTGCATGGGCCGGCTCTTGCCGATCATCTTTTCGAAGGCGTAGCGTTCCTTGAGGTCCCGCTTGAGGAGGACGTTCTCCATCTCCAGGCGCCGGCCCGCGAGGCCCCTGGCGACGATGATCTTGAGCTCCTCGACGTCGAACGGCTTGACGACATAGTCCAGGGCCCCGGCCTTGAGGGCCTCGACGGCCTGGCTGATGCTGCCGTAGGCCGTGATCAGGATGACCGGCACGTTGGGGCGGCTTTCCAGGACGAAGCGCAGGACGTCCATGCCGTCGGCCCCGGGCATCTTGATGTCGGTGACGACCAGGTCGACCTCTTCCTTCTCCAGGATCTCGAAACCGCGGGCCGCGGACGGCGCGGTCTTGACCCCGTAGCCCTCCTTCTTGAAGACGATCGTCAGCAGGTCGAGGAGGCTCTTTTCGTCGTCGATGATCAGGATGTTGTCCATGGCTGTCGGCTCACGCGCTCGCGGATCTGCGGACCGGGAGGGTGATGAGGACCTCCGTTCCCTTCTCACGTTCGGAGCGGACCTCGATCCGGCCGTCGTAGTCGTCGACGATCCTGCGGACGACGGCCAGGCCCAGGCCCCGGCCGTTCTCGAACCCCGAATAGAAGGGCTCGAAGAGGTGCTCCCTGTCCTCTTCGCTCAGGCCCCGGCCGGTGTCGGCCACCCGGACCCTGAGCTCCTTCCGGCCGGGCTGCTCGAAATCGACCGTCAGCCGCCCGCCGTCGGGCATGGCCGCCAGGGAGTTCTTGACCAGGTTCCAGAAGACCTGCTTGAACTGTCCGGCGTTGCCGTGATAAGGGACCGAGACCTCTCGGAAGTTGCCGGCCACTTCGACCTTGCCGTTCATGACCCCTCCGGCCTTTAATATCTTGAGGGTCTCGTCCATGATCTCGGGCAGGTTGATGGCCGAAAAGACCTGTTTGGCCGGCACGGCGAAGTCCAGGAATTGTTCCAGGCTGTGCGAGACCCGTTGGGATTCCTTGAGAACGATGTCCATGAGCTCCAGCTGCCCGGGGTCCAGGGGGAGCTCCTTTTTCAGGACCTGGACGGAGCCGGAGATGGCCGCCAGGGGGTTGCGGATCTCGTGGGCCAGGCTGGCCGATACGCGGCCCGCCTCGGACAGGCGCTCCCGGACGAGGAGCTCCTTTTCGGCGGCCCTCAGGGCTTGACGTGCCTTCCACAGGCTTCCGGTCAGATAATTCATCAGGAAAGCGATGACGAAAAAGACGGCCCAGGCGATGAAGATGGTCACCAGGAGCGAGCCTAGAGAGGTTTCGACGGCGTGCTCGGGCCGGAAATAGGGGATGAGCCCGAAGTAGGTGCCGTCGACCAGGGCCCCGAAGAGGATGGACGAGAGGGAGGCGGCCAGAAAACCGGCCCGCCCCGAGACGACCAGGCTCGCGGCGATGA
>JAWOHF010000141.1:0-2740 GCA_046496285.1 Candidatus Aminicenantota bacterium | reverse complement strand
CCCTCGAGACATTCGATGGTCGTCGTCTTGCCGGCGCCGTTGGGGCCGACCATGCCGAAGATCTCGCCGCGCCCGACCTCGAAGCTGATCCCGTCGACGGCTGTCAGCCGTCCGTAGGACTTGCGGAGACCGGCGACCTCGATCGCCGCCGTGGCCGTGGCCGTTGTCATGGGTCTTGGTCCGCTTTATTCAGGAGCGGAAGTATAGCCCGCAGGGCGGCGGGGGTCAAGCGGAACCGCTAGGACGTCCTGACAAAGACGTTCCGGAAATACTCCCAGCCGTCTCGGACCGTCCGTTCGACGGGGATGTAGGCGTGGTCGAACTCCACGCGGCTCTTGGAGCTGTCGTAATAGGCCGTCCAGCCGCTCAGGCGTCCGTAGGCGGCCGTCAAAAGGGGCCTGCGCCGGCTGACCCGGCTTAGCCCTTCGAGGGCGCGACCGGCGGCGGTCAACAGGGGGGCGGGGACAGGGAAGGGGTAGGCCCGGCGGCCGCACGCCCGGGCGATAAGGCGGATGACGTCGCGATAGGGGAGGTTGGCCCCGACGACAAGGTAGCTCTCCCCGTCGCGGCCTCGGCCTTCGAGGGCCTTGAGGATGACGGCGACCAGGTCGCGGACGTCGACCACAGCCAGTCCTCCGGCGAAGGAACCGATCAGGGGCCCCCGTGAAATGCGGCGGTAGAGCTCGTTGTGTGGTGTTCCCCGGCTGTGGTCGCCCGGCCCCATGATCGAGGCCGGATTGAGGGTGACGGCTCTCAACCCCCGTTCCCGGACGGCTTGCTCCACGATATCCTGCCCGCGGCGCTTGGACCTCATGTAGAGGATGTCCGGCGGCCAATTGAAGGGGGTCGATTCATCCGCCGGACGGCCGGTCCGGTCGAATCCGATGGCGCCCACCGAAGAGACGTGGATGAGACGGCGGACCCCGGCGGCCAGACAGGCCTCGACGAGGGTCCGGACGCCTTCGACATTGACCTCTTCCAGCCGGCCCGCGTCCCCCTTCCAGTAGGAGATGAATCCGGCGAGATGGACGATGTGAGTATGCCCGCTGACGGCCCGGGCGATCGATCCGGCGTCGCGGATGTCGCCTTCGTATGTCCGGACGCCGGAGCCTTTCCAACCGGGCGAAGGGGTGTCCCCCGGCAGGACGAGAGCCGAGAGGCGATCCTGGCCGTACAGTTCGAGGAGCTCCGGCATCAGAACGGAACCGACGAAACCCGTCGCCCCGGTGACCAGGATCTTCATGAGCGTTCTTTGCGGCTCCTCCGGTAGAGGATAATGTCCGTGGCCATGCCCGACGCCGCGTGCAGAACGAACGTGTAGAAAAAGGACCCTGTCAGCCAGGCGACGGTACCGAAGAGAAGACCTGCGCCGACCGCCGCGAAGACCTCAGAGTCGGGGTGCCCGATATGGAAAAGCGTGGAAACCAACGTCTGGACGGCCAGAGCCGGGAGAAGCCCGACGGCCGGGACGAGCGGCAGGAAGAGGACCCCCCGGAAGATGAATTCCCAGGGCAGGTAATAAAGCAGGACATAGGAAGCCTGGTAGACCGTGAATGTCCGCATCGACGAACAGGCGTCCTTGGCGAATGGGTACATCCGGATCATCTCGGGGTCGCGGGAGCCGAAGGCGCTAGCCAAGACGGCCAGTGGGAGCCCTGCGGCGACGATCATCAGTCCGAGCTCGGAGCGGCCAAACGTCCAACCCCACGAGGCCAGGGTCCGCAGGGGCTCGGCCGCGGTCAGGATCACGATAAGACAGGGAACGACGAGCAGAAGCCCGAAGAGTGCCGCGAAATAGGTCCGGACGGCGAGGAGCTCCGGACGCGTCTTCCGGAGCCGCCGGAAGTGGAGAACGGTGGCCAGGAGGGCCAGGGCCAAGGTCAATTCCAGATAAACAAGGGCCAGGGGCAGGTCCGGCCCTGCCCCGTTTTCAAGCCAGGCGCTCACGTCCCCTCTCTTCCTTGTACCAGGCGACGATCTCTGCGAACTGGCGCTCGAAATCGTCGTCGGGCTCATAGCCGAGCTCGGCGATCGTCCTCGAGATGTCGTAGGTCGTCTCGGTCGTGATCCTCTTGATCCGGTAATAGTTCAGTTCCCGTTCCATTCGCGGGAGGAGCTTGTAGGCCGCTTGGGCCGCGGCCGCGACCGCAAAGGCGAACCGGACGGGAACGTAGATACGCTGCTTCTTTCCGAGCCCGGACTGAAGGGCCCTGAAGAGATCCCGCCAGGCCGGTAGGGTGCGGTTCGTCACGGTAAAGGCCTGTCCCTCGACGCCGTCTTTGGTCAGGACGAGCTCCACGGCCCGACAGAGGTTGCCGACATGGCAATAGCCGAAACGCCACCGTCCGTGCCCGACGATGAGCGGGGCTCCCCGTTCACAACCCCGGAGGAGATGGGCGCAGGTGACCCGGTCGTTGGGGCCGAAGACGTCCCCGGGCCTGAGGATGACGAGAGGCAAGCGGCCGGCGGCGTGTTCGGCCAGCAGCGCGCGCTCGGTCCGGATCTTTTGCCGGACGTAGGGCATGAATGCGGCCGACTTGCCCGGCCGCTCATCCGAGATATCGAGGCCGTCGAAGCCCATGGTCAAAGCGGAGGAGATGTAGACGAAACGCTTCAGGGGCGTCCCTGAGGACCGGAGCCGGCTGACAAGGTGAACCGTCGTGTCGTAGATATTCCGGCGGCACTCCTCGTCGCCGGCCATATCGGAAACGAGTGCCGCGGCATGGACGACATACGGGGT
>JAWOHF010000115.1:0-2877 GCA_046496285.1 Candidatus Aminicenantota bacterium | reverse complement strand
TCGAGAATATCCTCAAGTCGATAAGAGGGGGTCAAATCTCCACTTATTAAATTTTCTTGCGCCGGGATTGCTGGTAACGGCCTGATTATTTAATAAGTGGAGATTTGACCCCCTCTGAAACGCTTTTCGCCCTCGCCCGTCTTATGGTGTGAAGACGAACGAAGACATGGAATCCTTCGACGAGCTTTACGACATGTACCGCACACCCATTTACCGCTTCGCCTGCGCCCTGACCGGGGACACCGGTGACGCCGAGGACCTTTTCCAGGAGGTCTGGCTGCGGACGGCCAAGGCGTTCCGAAGCGGCGCCGGCGCGCCGGAAAACGCAGGGGAAGCCAAATCCTGGCTGTTCACTATCGCCGCCAACGCCCACCGGGACGCCTTGAGGAAGAGGCGGGTCCGGAGGCTTTTCTTCCTGGAGAGAACGAGATCCATGGCGACCCGGGCCGCCGACGCCGATCCGGGGTGGGACGCCCCCGGAACCTCGCCGGGACCGGCAGAGACGAGCTCGGACACCCGGGAACGCCTGCGCCGGGCTGTTTCGCGTCTCCCCGGGCGCGAGCGCCGCGTTTTCGTCCTCAAGGACATCCAGGGCTTCAAGCATGCGGAGATCGGACGGATGCTCGACATGCCCGAGGCGACCGTCCGTACGCTGCGCCACAGGGCGGTAAAGAGGCTTCAGAAAGAGCTTGCTGAATTCGGGCCGGCGGCACGACCGGCCGCCGCGGCCGAGGAGGGAAGGCCATGACCGATCGGCCGATCTGCCGGGATATCGAACGCCTGATCCTCGAACGGGAGGAGGCACCCCTCGGCGCCGGAGACGAACGGCTCGTCCGTGACCATCTCCGCGTCTGCGTCCGCTGCCGCGATTTCGAGGCCGTGCGGGCCCGGATGCGCCAAGGGCTCTCGGCGACGTCCTTGCCGGCCTTGCCCGACGATCTCGACCGGCGGGCGCGCCGTCTCGCCGGAAGGGCCCTCGCGCAGGGCCGGCCTGACGCGGGGGGAGCGAGAGGTCCCCTGCCCTGGCCGGTGCTCGCGGCGCTCGCGGTCATCGCCGTTCTGACCGCGGGCTGGTCCTCGGTGATCCTGGCCGACGTTGACCTGGGACAGGCCCTCGCCGACCTGCCGCCCGAGGCCAAGGCCGCTCTTCTGCTCATCGCCCAGAACGCGCTGATGCTTTTCTTCGCACCGCTCGTCCTGAGAGCCAGCCGGCCTTCCGGCCAAGGGTTCCCGGGCAACGGCGATGCTGATCGGGATACGAACACAAGGAGGTCGATATGACGACATCGAACAACAAGGGTTGGAACATCGCCATCGTGATCCTGGTGGTTTTCATGCTGATCCTGGCCTTCCGCTCGATATTCTGGGTCCTGCCGTTCGGCGTTTTCACCGGGATGAACAAGGCGTTCCGGGGCGGCGGTCATGGATTCGCGGGGATCGGCGACCTGGGGCCGATGGGTTTTTCGCTCGCCCTGCTGCCGATCGCGCTCATCGCCCTCTGGGCCCTGGTCCTGATCTGGGTCTACAAGGACGCCGAGCGCCGGGGGATGAGCGGCATCCTGTGGCTGCTGCTCGTTCTGATCGGGAACATCGTCGGCCTGCTCATCTACGCCATCGTCCGCAGCGAGCGGCCGGTCAAGCTCGAGGCGGGAGGCGGCGGCGCAGGCCCCGGAGCGCCATCCGGCAAGTGCCCGGGATGCGGGAACCCGGTCGCAACCGGCCACGCCTTCTGCCCCTACTGCGGGAAGAAGCTGTCGCAGACCGGGACCTGCCCGGCCTGCGGAAAGCCCGTCCAGGGAGAATGGAAGGTCTGCCCGGCCTGCGGCACCGGCCTCGATCCCGGCCAGCCCCGCCAAGCCTAAGAACAAGAGTGTGCCGGGATTGCGACGAACAGCCTGATCATTTAATAAGTGGAGATTTGACCCTTTCATGGCGGAGGGAGGCGCGGCGGATGCGCGCCTCGACGGGGTTGACCCCGATGCCGGGGCCTTCCGGAACGCGGATCGTCCCCGGGCCGCTGAGCTCGATGAACGGGTCGATGACGTCTTCCTTGTAATACCGGCGGCTGGCGCTCAGGTCGTTCGGGTACCTGAAGTTCGCGAGCGTCGCGAGGTGGAGGTTGTGGGCCCGGCCGATGCCGCATTCGAGCATGCCCCCGCACCAGACCGGCACGTCGCGGGCCCGGCAGTAGTCGTGGATCTTCCGCGATTCGACGATCCCGCCGACCCGGCCGACCTTGATGTTGACGATGCGACAGCTGCCCATCTCGACCGCCGCCCGGGCCGTGTCGAGCGACAAAATGCTCTCGTCGAGACAGATCGGCGTCGACATCTCCCGCTGCAGCTTGGCATGGTCCCAGAGGTCGTAGGGCGCGAACGGCTGTTCGACCATGAGCAGATCGTAGGCGTCCAGGGCCTTGAGCGCTTCCATGTCGGCCGGGCCGTAGGCGCCGTTGGCATCGGCTTGGAGCATGATGCCGGGGAATCTTTCGCGCACGGCCGCGCACGCGGCGGCATCCCAGCCCGGCTTGATCTTGATCTTGATGCGCTTGTAGCCCTCGTCCAGGTACCGCCCGACCCTCTCGACGAGATCCTCCAGGGAATCCTCGATGCCGCAGCTGACCCCGGCCTCGATCTCCGTGCGCACACCGCCATAGAGCTTGTGGAGGGGGAGCCCGGCCTTTTTAGCCTTGAGGTCCCATAGAGCGAGCTCGATGCCCGCCTTGGCCATCCGGTTGCCGCGGAACATCCCGGCCTCCCGGGCGAAATCCTCGGGCTCGACCAATCCCTTCCGGAAAATGAGCGGCAACAGAAAATCCTTCATCACGTGCCAGGCCGTCTCCGTCGTCTCCCCGCTGTAAAGGGGGGCCTCCTCGGC
>JAWOHF010000224.1:0-5249 GCA_046496285.1 Candidatus Aminicenantota bacterium | reverse complement strand
CCGTGGTGGTCGCCGTGCAGGCCCTCCCAGTAGAGATTGGAGAAGGTCTTGCCGCCGTCGGTCGATTTGGCCAGGCCCAGCCCCATGATGTAGACGGTGTTCTCGTCGTTGGGGTCGACCCGGATCTGGCCGAAGACCCATCCGTAGGTGCCGCCGAAGCGCTCGAAGTATTCCGTCGCCGGGTTGGCCTTCCGCCAGCTCTCGCCCTGGTCGTCGGAACGGTAGATCTCGGCGCCGATGATGCCCCGCTGGCGGGGCCGCCCATAGGAGTCGAGCTCGCCGGCCCGGGCCTCGCGGCCGGGGGTGTGATTGTCGATGAAGGCGTAGACGACGTTGGGCTTGGTCCGGCACAGGGCCAGGCCCGTGCGGCCGGTCAGCTCCGTCTCGGGGAGCCCGCTGGTCAGCAGCTTCCAGGTCTTGCCGCCGTCGGTCGTCTTGTGGATGCCGTCCTCGCCGCCCGGCACCGGGTCGCTCCAGCGGCGCCGGATGCGGTTCCAGCTCGAGGCGATCAGGGTGTCGGGATTCTGGGGGTCCATGACGACGTCGATGACCCCGACCCGTTCGTTGACATAGAGGACCTTCTGCCAGGTCTTGCCGCCGTCGGCCGTCTTGTAGAGGCCGCGGTCGGGGTTGGTGGTCCATTCGTGGCCGGTGGCCGCGACGTAGACGATGTCGGGGTTGGCCGGGTGGATGAGGATGCGGCCGATCGTGTAGGTCGCTTCGAGGCCCATGTGGCTCCAGGTCTTTCCGGCGTCGGTCGACTTATAGACGCCGATGCCGGCCGTGGAGGCCCGGAAGATATTGGCCTCGCCCGTCCCGACCCAGACGATGTTCGGATCGGATTCGGAGATGGCGATGTCGCCGATGGACAGGGACGGCATGTCGTCGAAGATCGGCTCCCAGGTCGTGCCGGCGTTCGCGGTCTTCCAGAGGCCGCCCGTGGCCGCCGCCACGTAGAAGACGGTCCGGCTGTCCTTGGGGACCTCGACGTCCGTGCAGCGCCCGCCGAGGTCGAAGGGGCCGATGAAGCGCCACTTGACGTCCTTGAACGGCGACGATTCCCTCATGGCTTGGTGCTGTTCGAACCATTTCAGGCGCTGGGCGGTATCGGTGCTCTCGATCTTTTTCTGGGCCTTGGCCGCCGCCTTTTGGGCCAGGGCCTGGTGGCCGGTCGCGAGAAGGCCGACAAGGCCGGCCGCAAGCGCGAATGCCAGGGTCGTTCGTTTGACGGAATGCATGGATATCCCTCCTCAAAGAATATGATGAAAGACAAAAATATTAGATTTCAGCGATACTGTCAACAAAATACGGACGGAGGTCAAGGGGGTTCGGTCCTTGCGCCGGGTCTACGAAAGGATCCGGAGCAGCCGATATTCCGTTTCGATGTCGATCGTCTTGCGCTCCGGAGCTTCGGGGAAGGCCAGGAACTCCACGACGCCGTTCTTGAGATGGACGCAGCCGTCCGTGCGCCCCGCTCGGAGAGCCTCGACGGCGGCGTGTCCCAGATGGGCGGCCAGGATCCTATCGGCGGCCGTCGGGCTTCCCCCCCGCTGGATGTGACCGAGGACGACGATGCGGGTCTCGAGGCCGGTGGCGCCGGTGATGGCCGCGGCGACGTCCTGGGCGTTGGCCTTGCCCTCGGCCAAAATGATGATCCAGCTGATCTTTCCGAGGGCGTGACCGGCCCGGATGTCCTCGAAAACGGTCTCCATGGGCAGGTCTTTCTCCGGGAGCAGGACCTCCTCACAGCCCCCGGCCAGGGCGACCTGCATGGCCAGCCAGCCGGACTTCCGGCCCATGACCTCGACGACGAAGATCCTTTCCATGCTGGTGGCCGTGTCGCGGATCTTGTCCAGGGCGTCGAGGGCGACGTTGAGGGCCGTGTCGCCTCCCAGGGACTTGTCGACGCCGGGCACGTCGTTGTCGATGGTCGCCGGCACTCCGACGACCCGGGTGCCGTGCTTCGAGGCCAGCACGTGGGCCGCCGCGAGCGAGCCGTTGCCCCCGATGACGACCAGGCCGTCGATGCCGGCTTGCCGGAGGTTGCCGGCCGCCGCCTTCTGCCAGGCCTCCTCGTAAAATCGCTCGGACCGGGAGGTCTTGAGGATGGTGCCCCCGCGGCTGATGATGTTCGAGACCGAGCGCCGGTCGAGGGGGACGAAATCGCCGTCGATCAACCCTTCGTAGCCGCGCCGGACCCCCTGGACCTCGAGACCGGCCGCGGCCGCCGTCCGGACGACGGCCCGGATGGCGGCGTTGACGCCGCCGCAGTCCCGGGTCAGGATGGCGATCCTCTTCACGGCCCGATTATACACCAGGGAGCGGGCGCTCGTAAGGGGATATCGCGGCGGGCATTGAATTCCGGGCTCGTTCGGATAGAATAGAGGGGATATTTTGATCGAGGAGAGGACATGAAAAAGATGCTGGCTTTCGTGATCATTCTCACCGTCGCTTTGGCCTTCGCGGCCTGCCGGCGGGAGACGGCCAAGCTGACATACCCCGAGACGAGAACGGTCGACCAGGTCGACGATTACTTCGGCGCCAAGGTCGCCGACCCCTACCGGTGGCTCGAGGACGACAACGCCGAAGAGGTCAAGGCCTGGGTCGAGGCCCAGAACGAAGTGACCTTCGGCTACCTGGAGAAGATCCCCTACCGGCCGAAGATCAAGGAGCGCCTGACCGAGATCTTCAATTATCCCCGGTATTCTTCGCCGCGCCGGGTCGGGGACCATTACTTCTTCACCAAGAACGACGGACTCCAGAACCAGTCGGTTACGTACATCCAGAAAGGCCTGGACGGGGAGCCCGAGGTGTTCCTCGATCCCAACCAGCTTTCGGCCGACGGCACGGTCCGGGCCTATCTGATGGGCGAGTCCGCGGACAACCGGTTCGTCGCCGTCTCGCGCGGCGAGGCCGGCTCCGACTGGTCCGAGATCCGGGTCATGGAGATCGCTACGAAGACCGAGCTTCCGGACCGCGTCCTGTGGGTCAAATTCTCGGGCGCGGCCTGGCACGGGGACGGCTTCTACTACAGCGGCTACGACCGGCCGGCGCCGGGCGAGGAGCTCAGCGCCAAGAACGAGTATCAGAAGATCTTCTATCACAAGCTTGGCGACCCCCAGGAGAAGGACACGCTCGTCTGGGAGGACAAGGAGCACCCCTTGCGCTACGTCAGCGCCGGGACGACCGAGGACGAGAAATGGCTCTTCCTCATCCTCTCGGAAGGCACCAGCGGCTCCGAGGTCTGGATCAAGGACCTGGCGAAGAAGAACGCGAAATTGGGGCTCCTCGTCAAAGGCTTCGACTACGACAGCTATCCGGTCGAGGTCGTCGACGGGAAGGTCCTGGTCCACACCAACGAGGACGCCCCGAACTTCCGGGTCGTCCGGATCGACCCCGCGAACCCGGCCAAGGAGAGCTGGGAGACCGTCATTCCCGAAAAACCGGAGGTCCTCAGCGGGGCCGGGACGGCCGGCGGGTATCTTTTCTGCGATTACCTCAAGGACGCCAATTCCAAGATCTTCCAGCACCGGCTCGACGGGACGCTCGTCCGGGAGATCGAGCTTCCGGCCCTGGGCTCGGCGGGCGGCTTCGGCGGCAAGCGCGACGAGACGACGCTCTTCTACACGTTCACCTCGTTCACCTACCCGCCGACGATCTACAAGTTCGACCCGGCCACGGGCGCTTCGGAGGTCTTCCGCAAGAGCGAGGTCAAGTTCGACCCCGAGGCCTACGAGACCAAGCAGGTCTTTTACGAGAGCAAGGACGGCACGAAGGTGCCCATGTTCATCGTCCACAAGAAGGGCCTTGCGCTTGACGGCAGGAATCCGACCTTCCTCTACGCCTACGGCGGATTCAACATCAGCATGACGCCCTCCTTCAGCGCCGCCAACATCATTCTCCTCGAGAACGGCGGCGTCTACGCCATGGCCAATCTCAGGGGAGGCGGAGAGTACGGGGAGACCTGGCACAAGGCCGGGATGCTCGAGAACAAGCAGACCGTCTTCGACGACTTCATCGCCGCGGCCGAGTATCTTGTCCGCGAGAAGTACACGACGACGGAGCGGCTGGCCATCGCCGGCGGCTCGAACGGCGGGCTGCTCGTGGGCGCCGTCATGGCCCAGCGGCCGGAGCTCTTCGGCGTGGCCTTCCCGGCCGTGGGGGTCATGGACATGCTTCGCTACCACAAGTTCACGGTCGGCTGGGGGTGGGCCGTCGAGTACGGCTCGAGCGCCAACGAGAAGGACTTCGCCTACCTCTACGCCTATTCGCCGCTCCACAACCTGAAGGACGGCGTCTGCTATCCGGCGACCATGGTCACGACCGCCGACCACGACGACCGGGTCGTGCCGGCCCACTCGTTCAAGTTCGCGGCCACACTCCAGGAGAAGCACGCCTGCGACAGGCCCGCGCTCATCCGCATCGAAACGCGGTCGGGACACGGCTCGAGCAACCTGAGCAAAGCCATCGAGGACCTGACGGACCAGTGGTCCTTCATGTTCCACAACATGGGGGTCAAACCGATCTACAAGTAATAAAACGGGGACATGTACTCTTTGTACATGTCCCCCTTTTCCGCCTTCTTACTTTTCGGCGAGGGCCTTCTCCAGGAGCCCGCGGTACTTGTCCATGAGCTCCTTGTTGAGGTCGTTGGGAGGCGTCGCGTCGTCCGGCAGGAACGGCTTGTAGGGCCGCTTCTTGGAGTAGTCCTCGAACTCCTTCCTCAGCTTGGCCAGCTCCTCCGGCTTGGTCAGCAGGTCGACGGCCGAGGCGGCGATGGCCTTGGCCCCGGCGTTGAGGCCCTTCCAGGCCGTCGAACCGTAGAACGAGGCCACGGCCGACCAGTGGTGGCCGATGGCCCCGGGGACGAGCCCCGGGAAGGTGATGGTCGCGGTGGGGGCGATCAGGGTCACGTCGCCGACGTCCGAGGACCCGCCGCCGACGAACATGCCGGTCGGGGCCTGGAGCTCGTCGACTTTGGAGGGCATCCCTTTCTCTTCGACTCCGAGCTCCTTCTGGAGGGCCTTGGCGAAGGCCTGTTCCTCCTCGGTCCAGGCCGGCATGCCGACTAGCTCGATGTTCTTCTGGAACAGCTCGGCGGCGGCCTTGTTGGCGTGACGCTGGTGGATGGCGCTGATGACCCTCATGGAGGCCAGCTCGACGCCCGCGGCCAGGGCCCCGGCCTTGGCGCAGTCGACGACCCGCCGGTACATGTCCTCGAGCCGCTCGTCCGTGTTCCGGACGTAATA
>JAWOHF010000081.1:0-2679 GCA_046496285.1 Candidatus Aminicenantota bacterium | reverse complement strand
CCTCCCGGTCTCTTTCCAGGGCGTAAACCGCCCCCGTGGGACCCGCGGCCCGGGCCTGGATGAGGGCGATGGCTTCGCTATCGGCATCGTCCAGTTGAAAGGATCCCAACCGCAGAAGGCGGTCCAGGTGGCGGCTGTCCCGCGCGCCGACGATCACCGCGGCGACCGGCGGCCGTTGCAGGATGTGCCGGACAGCGGCTTCGGTGATCCCCACGCCGTGCCTGTCGGCGATGCTCTTCAAGATCTCGAGAAGCTCCTGGAAGAGCTCCCATCCGCCCCACTCCTCGACGATCAGCCGGTATTTGACCAGGGACCGGTTCTCGAGAGGCGCCGCGGCGGGGTCCGGGGCGCCCAGGTAGCGGTCGGAAAGGAGCCCGCCGGCCGCCGTTCCGTAGGCCAGGAGCCGGACGCCCCGGTCTTCCGCCAAACCGGCCAGGTCTTCCTCGGGACGCCTGTCGAGCACGGAGTATTGGACCTGGTTCGAGATCACGGGGACGCCGGCGTCGAGGACTTCCCGGAGATGGGCGGCATCGAAATTGGTAAGGCCGACGTGGCGGATCTTGCCCGCGGCCCTGAAGGCCTCCAGGTCCAGAGCGGTCTCCACGTAACCCGGGACGGCGAAGTCCCACCAGTGGAACTGGACGAGGTCGAGCCGCTCGACGCCCAACCGCCGGAGAGAGCGGTCGACGATCTCCCCCACGCGGCCTTTGGTCAGAGAGGGGAGATCCGACAGGTCGGGAACGAATTTGGTGTGGACCTGCACCGGCGGCAGGTTCCCGGACAGGAAGTCCGCCCGGCATTCCCTGAGGAAAAGGCCGATGAGGTCCTCGACGCCGGTGTAGATGTCGGCGCAGTCGAAGGTCGTGACGCCGGCCTCGACGAACCGGCGCATGTCGCCGAGCGCTCGCCCCTTGTCCACCCGGCCGTGCCCGCCGGCCAGCTGCCAACAGCCCTTGATCACCCGGGAGATCGAGTAACCCGGCGCGAGGTCGACGCGGGGGACGGCGGCCTCCACTTCAGTCCGTTTCCGGCCCCGGCAGCGGCACCCGGGAGACGTCGGCGTGCCGGAACTCCCTGGTCCCGGTCCTGGTGATCTTGAACCGCCCGCCGCAGTGCGGGTCGGGGCAGGCGATGACGGCGTCCGTCGTCATCCAGTCGCAGGGGTCGGTTTCCCTCTGCTTGGCCGGAAGGAGGGGCAGCAGCGCCGCCAGCGGATAGAGTGGAAAGGGCTGGCCGTCGGGGAAATGGATGTTCTCTCCCCGGACTTCGAAAAAGGAGCCGACCGGATGGTTGCAGACGAAAGGCTTGCCTTCCGGATGGGGCACGGTCTCGACGCGGAGGTCGTAAAGGCGAAAGGTACCGCCGCTCATTGCCTGCTCCGCAGCATTTCGGGCAGGAGGGCGATGGCGACGGCGCCCGCCCCGAGGACGCCGTCGCAGAACGCCCGCAGATCGAAATCCGGGCCGAGCCGGGCCTTTTCCCGCTCCAGGAGCCGGGTCATCTCCCGGAACCCCAGGAAATAGGACGTGATCTGGAACGGGGAGTCGATCACCCGGTCCCAAAGGTTGATCGCGAACTGCGGCGCCAGAAGCCCTTCGGTGACGGCGAAGGCCATCAGCCGGTCCCTGTCCCACCCGCGGCAATGGACCTGGACGCTGGTGTAAGCCCGGACGGCGTTCTCCAGGCGCTTGCGGAGGTGGGCCAGCCGGTCCAAGCGGTCGTGCCCGTTCCATCCGGCGTCGAGGGCGATCACTTCGCACAGCGTGGCCCAGCCCTCGACATAGAGAGGGTCGGAGAAGAGCGATCGGGCCGTCCTGGGGAGCGAGGCCGCGATCTTGAGCTGCATGTAATGACCCGGGGTGATCTCGTGGGGAATGATCACGGTGTTGAAGTGGTTGTTGAAGGACCGGTAGAAACCCTCTTTGACGTCCTCGGGGGCGTCGTCTGGCACGGTCGGGAGATAGAACAGGGTGTCGGCGCCGGGATCGAAGGGTCCGGCGGAATAGACCCCCCCGACGGCCGCCCCGGCGAAGTGGGCCGGAGAAAGGGCTGTCCACAGGGTCCGGGGCTCGGGAAGCGTGGCGATGCCCTGGTCCCGGATGAAGGTCTCCGACCGCTCGATCAGGTCCTTGAAAACGCGTAGGAAGCCAGCCTGATCGGATTCGCGGTTCTCTTCCATATCGTCGATCGCGAAATCGACAAGCTCGTCGAACGAGGCAGGCGCCGGCGTCCCGGGATAACGCTCCTCGTGATAAAGCCCGGCCTCGGCCGCCATGAGGCGGCGGACCTCGGCGATCTCGAGCGCGGCGATGTCCTCGAGCTCTTCGGGCGGGATGTCCAGCCCGGTGTAGGTCTTCAGCCGGGGGGCGTAGGCCGCGAGTCCCAGGGCATCGGGAAGAGAGGCCGTGGGGAGGACATTGTCCCGGACATGGGCGGCCAGCGATCGAGCGGCCGAAGCCGCTTCACGGCGGAGGGCGTCGAGACCGGCCGGCGGTTCCCCCGGCCAATCCGCGACGATCGCGGGAAGCCTCTCCTCGAGGAAGCGGGCCGAGCTTTCCAGCCCCCGGACGCTGCGCTCCGTGCTTTGAGGACTCCCGTCGCGGAGAAACGTCAGCCCTTCCTCGCACAGGCGACGGATCCCGGCCAGGCGGCCGGCGACGGCCTGCCATCTTGCGGAGG
>JAWOHF010000027.1:0-12163 GCA_046496285.1 Candidatus Aminicenantota bacterium | reverse complement strand
ACCTCGGTCCGCTCTTCGACCCGGGCGCCGAGAGGTTCGGAGGTGAAGCGGCAGGCCGCGGCCGAGACGAAGGCGGCGGCCAGGGCCGCTGCGACGGGGAGCGCAGGGCATTTCTTCATCGGGGTCTCCTTGTCCATTTTCCGCTCGTTCCGGAGGTCCGGTCCGGCGCGGATGGCCGGGGCCGGGGGGCGTCCGGGGTCACTTCCCGGTGAGCTCGAGGTAGATGGTCTCGACCAGGCTCAGCCAGCGGCGGCCGCCGGCTGCGGCGGGACGGTCCTCGATGCCGAAGACTTTCTTGACGTCCTCGAGCGATCTCCCCTCGGCGATCATGGCCTTGACCTTGGCCTGCTTTTCCTCCATGGAGGCGATGAGGGCCTCGACGTCGGCCCGGCCCAGGGGATCCGCGTGGCCCGAGAGGAAGACCTCGACCCGCGGCGCAAGGTCGAGCAGGCCCTTGAGGGTCTTGACGTAGCCGAAGGAATTGCCGTTCTTGTGGCGGTGGATGAGCGGGTCCCGTCCGACAAAGAGCAGGTCGCCGACGAAGACGGCCTTTTCCGCCGGGAACCAGACGACGAGGTCGCCGCTCGTGTGGGCCGGTCCGAAATACAAGAGGTCGATCCGCCCGTCGGTCCCCTTGTAGAGCGGGAGAAGGGCCTGGTCGAAGGTCTTGTTGGGGATGTAATCCTTGATGGCCGGCAGGTCGGCGGCGGCCTTCTCGATGTCGGCCTTGCAGTTGTCGTGGGCGACGATGGTCAGCCCCTTGGGGAACCCGGGCAGGCCGTTGATGTGGTCCCCGTCGCTGTGGGTGATGATGACCGTCGTCACCGGGGCCGAGGTCCGCTTGGCGATCTCGGCCAGCATGGCGGACGCCGACTCGACGCTCATCTTGGCGTCGACGGCGAAGGCCGCCTTCTCCGTGATGTAGAACGCCGTGTTAGCCCCGGATCCGCCTGTGACGAGATGGAGGCCGCCGGCGATGGCCTCGACAACGAGCGGCGGGGCCGCCGGCTGGGCGGGTTTGGCGGGGGCGGCCTGACCGGCCGCCAGCAACGCCGACGCGGCGAGGAGAAGAACGGCCAGAGCAGCCGGGAGGATGCGCTTGACGGGAGCGAAGATCGATCTCATAAGGGTCCCTCCTAAACAATGTCCAATTAGGTCATACCCGGACGGCCCACTTTTGTCAAACGGCCGAAAAAAAGTTTCATCTTTCTATTCCGGGGAACTGATGGCCATGAGGGGACGATAGACGTCCCCCTGAAGACCCCCATAGCGGAGGGGGACCCGCCGGCCGCCGGCGGGGGAACCGTCGGGACTGGTTCCCGGGGGCGTGGGAGGGAAGGGGGGATGTCTATCGGCGAAACTCATGGCCTATAGCCCCCGGGGATGTGAGAAGGGAAAAAAGGCCGGGGGCGCCGCCGCCCCCGGCCTCGATCGTGCTGCGGGTCTCGAAGCTTACAGCTTCGTTTCTTCGACGGTCTTCTGGACGACGCCGACCGTCTTCTGGAGCATGGCTTTTTCTTCGTCGTTCAGCTGGATCTCGTAGATCTTTTCCATGCCCTTGGCCGAGATCATGACCGGCACGCCGATGAACAGGTCCTTGACGCCGTACTCGCCTTGGCAGAGAGCGGCGCAGGGGAGGATGCGGCGTTTGTCCTTGAGGTAGGACTCGGCGATGACGATGGCGCTCCAGGCGGGGCTGAAGAACGCGGAGCCCTTGCCGAAGAGCTTGACGATCTCGGTACCGGCCTCGCGGGTCCGGGTGGCCAGCTTGTCGATCTGCTCCTTGGTCGCGATCTCGGTGAGCGGCACGCCGCCGACCGTCGTCAGCCGGGGCAGGGGCACCATGTCGGGGCCGTGGCCGCCGAGGACCGTGCCGGCGACGTCCGAGACCGACACGCCGAGCTCCATGCCGACGAACGCCCGCCAGCGGGCCGTATCCAGGGTCCCGGCCATGCCGATGACCTGGTGACGGGGGAAGCCGGTCAGCTTGGAGAAGGCGTAGACCATGGCGTCGAGGGGGTTGGTGACGATGATGCAGAAGGCCTTGGGCGCATGCTCCTTGATGCCGGCGGCGACCTGCTTGATGATGTCGAGGTTGACCGCCAGCAGGTCCTCCCGGGTCATCCCGGCCTGGCGGGGCCTGCCCGCCGTGACGATGACGACATCGGCTCCGGCGATGTCCTTGTAGCTCGAGGTGCCGGTGATGTTGGCGTCATAGTTGCCGTGGGGGGCCATTTCCATGAGATCGAGGGCCTTGCCCTTGGCGGGATTCTCGAGCTCGGGGATGTCGAGGATGACGATGTCCCCCAGTTCCTTCTGGGCCGCGAGCATGGCCAGGATCTGGCCGATCTGCCCGCCGCCGACGAGAGCGATCTTTTTGCGCATGTTGTTCCTTCCCTCCGTGTTTGGAAAATTTAGATAAAAAAAAACAGGAATGGCATTTTATCGTTTTCGCGGGGAAAAAGCAACCGATATCTGCGGGCCCGCCCCCGGCTTTGACAAATGACGCGAGATACCGATACCATAGGGGGCGCGCCCGACCGGCGCGATGATCAACGACCTGTGGAGAGACACCATGCTGGAGACTTATTTCGCCAAGGCCGAAGAGAGAAAGACGATGGGCGTGCCGCCGCTGCCCCTGACGCCGGCCGAGGTCGAGGAGGTCTGCCGGGGCCTCGAAAAATCGAAAGGGGACCAGGCGGCGCTGCTCCGCGGGCTCCTCGAGAACCGCGTGCCCCCCGGCGTCGACCCCGCGGCCGAGGTCAAAGCCCGCTGGCTGGCCTCGGTGGCCCGCGGGGAGATAAAGTCCGCCGCCGTTTCGGACAGGGAGGCCATCGCCCTGCTCGGCACGATGCTCGGCGGGTACAATGTCGGGCCGTTGGTCGAGCTTCTGGGGCATCAGCCCTTGGCCCCGGCCGCCGCCGAAGCCCTCAAGAAGACGATCCTGGTCTACGGACATTTCGAGACCGTCGCGGAGTTGTCCGGAAACAACCCGCATGCCCGGGCCGTCCTGGGATCCTGGGCGGCCGGGGAGTGGTTCCTGTCCCGGCCGGAGCTCCCCGGCCAGATCACTCTCAAAGTCTTCAAGGTCGACGGCGAGACCAACACCGACGATTTCTCGCCCGCCGGACACGCCTCGACGCGTCCGGACATCCCTCTCCACGCCCTGTCCATGGGCCAGACCCGGTTCCCCGGGGGGAACGAGACCATCCGGAAATTCCGCGAGGACGGCCATCGGGTGGCTTTCGTCGGCGACGTCGTCGGCACCGGGTCGAGCCGCAAATCGGCCTGCAACTCGCTGATGTGGCACATCGGCGAGGACATCCCTTATGTCCCCAACAAACGGCGGGCGGGTGTCGTCATCGGCGGGCTGATCGCCCCGATCTTCTTCAACACGGCCGAGGATTCGGGGGGGCTCCCCCTGCTGGCCGATGTCACCAAGATGAAGACGGGAGACATCATCATCCTCGAAACCGGAGCCGGCCTCATCCGGGGCGTTTCGGGTGAGGTCCTCTCCGGGCTCGAGTTCAAGCCCCCGACGCTGAAGGACGAGTTCCGGGCCGGAGGGCGGCTCAACCTCATCATCGGCCGCCAATTGACGGCCAAAGCCCGCCAGGCCATAGGACTGCCCGAGGCGGACTTCTTCACCCGCATCGAGAACCCTGTGCCGAAGAAGGGCCAGGGCTATACGCTGGCCCAGAAGATCGTCGGCCGGGCTTGCGGCCTCGCGGGAGTCCTTCCCGGGACGGCCTGCGAACCGCGCATGACCACGGTCGGCTCCCAGGACACGACGGGCCCGATGACCGCCGACGAGCTCAAGGAGCTGGCCTGCCTGGAATTCCAGGCCGAGCTGTTCATGCAGTCGTTCTGCCACACCGCCGCCTATCCCAAGCCGGCCGACGCCAAGATGCACAGGACGCTTCCCGGATTCATGATCCAGAGGAAGGGGGTCGTCCTCAAGCCCGGCGACGGCGTCATCCACTCCTGGCTGAACCGTCTCATCCTGCCGGACACCGTGGGCACGGGCGGCGATTCCCACACCCGGTTCCCGATCGGCATCAGCTTCCCGGCCGGGTCCGGCCTGGTCGCCTTTGCCGGGGCCCTTGGATTCATGCCGCTGGACATGCCCGAATCGGTCCTTGTGAAGTTCCGCGGCCGCCGCAATCCGGGGATCACCCTGCGGGACGTCGTCAATGCCATTCCTTATTTCGCCATTCAGAAGGGCCTGCTGACGGTCGAGAAGAAGAACAAGAAGAACGTCTTCAACGGGTGCGTCCTGGAAATGGAGGGCCTCGAGGACCTGACCGTGGACCAGGCCTATGAATTGACCGACGCCTCGGCCGAGCGATCGGCCGCCGCGGCCGTTATCTCCCTGTCGAAAGAAAAGGTCGTCCAGGCCGTCAAGAGCAACATGGCCCTGATGAGCCGGATGATCGAAGAGGGCTACGAGAGCGCCGAGACCCTCCGCAAGAGGATCGAAGCCTGCCGGAGGTGGCTGGAGGATCCCGTGCTCATCGCAAGGGACATGCATGCCGAGTACAAGGCCGTCCTGGAGATCGACCTGGGCGAGATCAAGGAGCCCATCCTGGCCTGCCCCAACGACCCTGACGACGTCCGTCTCCTTTCCCAAGTCGCCGGCGGCCGGATCGACGAGGTGTTCATCGGTTCCTGCATGGTTAACATCGCGCACCTGCGGGCGGCCGGCAGGATTTTCGAAGGCGCGGGGATGGCCAAGGCCAAGATCTGGTTGACCCCGCCGACGAAGATGGACGCGGCCCAGCTCATGCGCGAAGGATACTATGCGACCTTCAACGCCGTCGGGGCGCGGATGGAGATCCCCGGTTGTTCGCTCTGCATGGGGAACCAGGCCCGGGTCGCCCCCGGGGCCGTCGTCATGTCCACTTCGACGCGAAATTTCGACAACCGGATGGGGGACGGAGCCAGGGTCTATCTCGGCTCCGCCGTGCTGGCGGCGATCACCGCTCTAAAGGGCGAGCTTCCCCGGGCCGAAGAGTATTTTGCCCTGTTCAAGGATAAGATCAGCCCTCAGTCGGAAGCCATCCATCGATATCTGCAGTTCGATGAGATGAAGGACCTCACCCTGGGGTACGTCCGATGATCCGGCTCGACGGCCGCAAGGCCCTCATCACGGGCGGCTCACGGGGGATCGGACGGGCCGCGGCGCTGCTTTTCGCCCGGGCCGGCGCCGACGTCGCCATCACCTTCGTCAACAACCGGGAAGCGGCCGAGGAAGTGAGGGCGGGCGTGGCCGCCCTGGGGCGTGAATGCCTTGTGTACCAGGCCGGCATGGCGGACAAGCCCGCCCTGGACCGGACCGTCGCTGACATCCTGGGCCGGTGGGGGGAGATCGACACCCTGGTCAACAACGCCGGCATCTGGACCTATCTCGAGATGGGCCGGATGGACGAGGCCGTCTATCGCGAAACGGTCGCCGTCAACATCGACGGCGTTTTTTACGCCACCAACGCCGTCGTCCCCCGAATGAAGGTCAAGGGTCGAGGGTGGATCATCAACGTGACCTCGACGGCCGGGGTCAGGGGAGAGGCCCTCCACTCCCACTACGCCGCGAGCAAGGGCGCCCTCCACGCTTTGACCAAGTCCCTGGCCGTGGAGCTGGCCCCCTGGGGGATCCGGGTCAATTCCGTCGCCCCCGGCTGGGTCGACACCGACATGTCCACGCCTAGCTTCAGCGAACCCGGTTTCAAAGAGAAGGTCCGCCAGTCCATCCCGCTCAAGCGCATCCCCCCCGCCGAGGATATCGCCGGACCCATCCTCTTCCTGGCTTCCGTCCTGGCCAGGCATATCACGGGAGAGATCGTCAACGTCAACGGCGGGGCCGTCCTCTGCGGGGGGTGACCTATAATGGCTAATCCCTCGGGGGGAGAAGATTTCCCCCTGAAAAAGCCTTGACAGGTCGGGCCCCCCCCGTGTAACCTAGGTCGTGAATTATGGTCAAGAAACATCTTTCTCTCATTATCGTCCCGCATACGAAAACGAGCTGCCGGACCCTGAATTTCTCCCAGAAAGCGCTCCGGGCCCTGGGTGCCGGATCGGTCATCCTCGTTGTGGCCTTGACCGTCGTCCTGGCCGACTATATTTCGATGAGCTCCGTTCGCCGGAAGTTCTCGGTCCTGTCCGAGGAAACGGTTGAGCAGAAGGCCCTGATCGCGGGCTACGAGAGATCCATCGGCGAGCTCCGGGAAACGATCGCCAACCTCGAAAGCTACGCCAAGAAGATCAATATCATGGCCGGACTGAAATCGCCGGACGTCCTGACGGCGCCGGCCGGCCTCGGCGGCGGCCCCTCGGATGCGGAGTTGGCCGCCGGGGGCCCGGCCCCTCGAAGCGGCCCCCAGGCGGTTTTGCCCCTTGCGATCCAGAACCTGAGCGAGAAGGCCGAGAGCATCGAAAGGAACCTCAACAGCCTGGTCGGTTACTTCGAGAGCGAAAGCCTGCGCCTGGCCTCGACGCCGTCCGTCCTGCCGGCCGCGGGCTGGCTGAGCTCCCGCTTCGGCCACCGGACCGACCCGTTCACGGGGACCTGGACGATGCACTGGGGAGTCGACATCTCGACGAACGTGGGGAATCCCATCGTGGCTACCGCTGACGGCATCGTCATCAAGGTCCAGTTCGATAAGTATCTCGGCAACAGCGTGACCATCAGCCACGGGAACGGCTTCACCACCGTCTATGGCCACATGAGCAAGTTCGCCGTCAAGGCCGGGAAAAAGGTCAAGCGGGGAGAGGTCATCGGCTACATCGGCAAGACCGGAAAGGCCGCCGGGCCTCACGTCCACTACGAGGTCTGGAAGGACGGCAAGAAGGTCGACCCCTCGAACTACATCCTGGAAGAATAGGCCCCCCGGCCGGCGCTCAGTCCCCTCCCAGCATCTCGCCGATGGCCAGCTTTGTCCCCAACGAGAAGTCGTGGGCCTTCATCTCGGCCCGGCCTTCGGCCTGGACCCGCTCGATGAGATAGGAGGTTCGGCCTCCGCAGGACACGACAAGGCCCTCCCTGGCGATGGCCAGGATCGTACCGGGTGCCGCGGAGAGGTCGCCGTCCGGCAGGCCTTTCCCCCGATGGATCTGGAGCCTCCGGCCCTTCAGGAATGTGAAGGTCCCCGGGTTCCGGGTCAGGGCCCGGACCTTGCGGTCCACGGCCTCGGCCGGTTCCCGCCAGTCGATCCTCCCGTCTTCCTTGCGGATCTTCGGGGCCAGAGTGGCCCGCGCGGAGTCCTGCTTGACGGGTGTGATCCGGTCGATCCGGCCGAGGGTTTCGAGGACAAGCTCCGCGCCCGCATCGGCCAGCCGGGCCTCGAGCTCGGGGGCCGTTTCCCCCGGCCGGACGGGGACCTTTGTCCGGGCCAGGATATCGCCTTCATCCATCCGGTCGTTGAGCTCGATGATGGTGACGCCCGTCTCCGCGTCGCCGTTGAGGATCGTCCATTGGACGGGGGCCGCCCCGCGATAGCGGGGCAGGAGAGAGAAATGCACGTTGAGAGATCGATGCCGGGGCCAATAAATGATGGCGTCCGGGATGATCTGCCCGTAGGCGACCACGACATTGACGTCGGGAGCGGCCGAGCGGATCCGCTCGAAGGCGGAATCGTCCTTCCGGATCCTGGCCGGTTCGAAAACAGGGATCCTCTGGCCCACGGCGAACTTTTTGACCTCCGAGGGAGCCAGCTTACGCCCCCGGCCGGCGGGCCTGTCGGGCTGGGTGACGACGAGCTCGACGTTGTGTCCCGCCCGGATCAGGGCCGTGAGGGAGGGCAGGGCCGCGGAGGGGCTCCCGAAAAAGACGACTTTCATGCCTGGGCGCCGGCGGGCCGGCTCTTTTTCAGCATCTTGCGGATGAGGGCCCGCTTCAAGGGCGAGAGCCTATCGACGAACAGGATCCCGTCCAGGTGGTCGACCTCGTGACAGAGGACGCGGGCCAGAAGGTCCTCGGCCTCGATCTCGACGGCCCGCTCGTTGAGATCGAGGCCCCGGACGAGGACTCGGAAGGGCCGGGCGACCTTTTCCCGGATATCGGGCACGGACAAACAACCCTCTTCGAGCAGAGCTTCGCCCTCCCGGCTGACGATCTCGGGATTGACGAGCACGATCAGATCGTCCTTTTTCTCTCCGACCGACAAGTCCGCGACGATCAAGCGCTTGTCGGCGTCAAGCTGGGGGGCGGCCAGGCCGATCCCGGGGGCCCTGTGCAGTGTTTCGACCATATCTGCGGCCAGGCGGACGATCTCGTCGTCGATGGTGTCGATGGGGCTCGCTTTTCTGGCCAGCGTCGGGTGGCCGATAGTGATGATCTCGCGGACGGCCATATCGTTCTCCTGGGGCCATTATACGCCGAAACGCGGCCCCCGGACAAACGCGGCTCTCGGGCCTGATCAGATGATTGCGGACGGCGGAGGAGGCTCGTCGGCCGCACCGGCGTTCCGCAGCGGGATCCTGATCAGGTAGACGCCGATGAGCGCGAGGACGATCAGGCCGCCGATGTAGCGGTCCACGACCCCGAAATAGGCCGCGCCCTTGAAGATCTCCGGGATGTCGAAATGGAGGATGTCCTGCAGGAAGAAGAACTTCCAGGCGGCACGCACCAGACCTGTCAGGGCTTCGCCGGCGATCAGGCCGGCGGCGAGCAGGATGCCGACGTTCGAAACGCGGGCCTTCTGGGCCTCGTTGTGCTGGCGCCGGACACTGAGTCTGTCGACGGCGCCCTTGATCATGCCGCCGGCGAAGATGGCGAACGTCGTTTCGAGGGGCAGGTACATCCCGACGGCGACCAACATGGGGGACCGGACCTGGACCAGGATCATGGCGAAGCCCATGAGCATGCCGACGATGACCAGTGGCCAGGCCATCTCGCCGCCGACAATGCCCTGGGCCAGGGCGGCCATCAGTCCGGCCTGAGGGGCGGGCAGTTCCTTGCTGCCGAAGGTGAAGGCCCCGTGCAGCAGCATCAGGGGGAAGTACATGACCAGGGCCGAGAGGAGGACCCCGAAGATGTTCCCGATCTGCATCTTGTAGGGGGTGCCACCCAGGATGTGCCCGACCTTCAGGTCCTGGAGCATCTCGCCGGCGACGGCCGAGGAGACGCACACGACGGCGGCGACGCCGAGCACGGCGGCGACCCCGCTCATCCCCGATGCGCCGATGACGACCATGAGCAGGGCGGCGATGATCAGGGTCGACAAGGTCAGGCCGGAGATCGGGTTGTTGGAGGAGCCGATCGTCCCGACCAGGTTGCCCGAAACGGCGGCGAAGAAAAAGCCGGCGATGGCCATGACGACGGCGGCCAGGACGGCCGGCGGCCAGCTGCCGGCGAAGACCTTGTAGACGAAGATCATCAGCACGAAGGTCGCCGCGAGGCCCGCGAGGACGACCTTGATGTTGAGGTCCCTTTCGAGGCGGGAGGAGACCTCGGCCTTCCCGGCGGCCTTCTTGATATCGCCCATCGATCTCTTGATGCCTGCGGCCAGGTTCTTTCTCATCCTGAAAAGAGTGTACCCGGCCCCGACGAGCATCCCGCCGACGGCGATCGGGCGGATGATGAATTTCCAGACGTTGGTGACCATGTCCGGCCAGTCGACTTGGGCCATGGCCACGCCCGGCCCGTAGAACCTCTCGATGAGCTGGGGGCCGAGGAAATACATCAGCAGGGGGGCGAAGAGACCCCAGGCCAGGACACCGCCCGCGAAGTTGAGCGCGGCCAGGCGGGGCCCGATGATGTAGCCGACCCCGATGTAGGCCGGATAGATGCCCGGACCCGAAACGGCGACGGTGCCTCCCGCGCCGAGCGTGGGGGCTTCCTTTTCGGCGCCCAGGCGCACGAAGCTGGTTCCGATCTTGCCCACCCGGATGATGAAGTCCTTGCTGGCGGCGAAGAGCTGGACAACGCCCAGGGCGTAGAAGAGGGACCCGAGCCCCATGGCTTGGAAGAGGAACTTGGCGCCCTGGCTGCCTTTCTGCCCGGCCTTGTGGATCTCGGCCGCGGCCACCGATTCCGGGAAGACGAGATCGGGGTCGGTGACCATGACCCGGCGGAGAAAGGTCACGAAGAGGATCCCCAGCAGGCCGCCGACGAACATCAGGGCCGAGGACTTGATGTAGGCCTCGACGGTGTTGAACTTCAGCCAGGCCCCGGAGATGAGGAAGGCCGGGATGGTGAAGATCGCCCCGGCGGCCACCGACTCCCCGATGGAGCCGACGGTCCGGGCGATGTTCTCTTCCAGGATGGACCCCCGCATGATCCGGAGAACGGCCATGCCGATGACAGCCGCCGGGTAAGTGGCGGCGATGGTCATGCCGGCCCTCAGGCCAAGGTAGGCGTTGGCCGCCCCGAGGATGACGGTCAACACCAGCCCGACGAGCAACGCCCGGAGAGTGAATTCCCTCATGTCCGTCTTCTCGGAGATGTAAGGCTGATGGCTCATCGCACGCTCCTTGCCAGGAATTTTCCTAATGTATATTTGAAGTCCGGAACCAAAGTCAAGCCCGTGATTTGCTTCGGGGCGGGAATTGTGCTAAATTTTCCCCCGGTGGAAAGAGTGACAACATGACCATTCTCAGCTGGTTTAAAGACAGACTGTTCTGCGACCTGGCCGTGGACCTGGGGACGGCCAACACCCTGGTTTTCCTCAAGGGCAAGGGGATCATCGTCCAGGAACCGTCCATCGTCGTCATCAACAAACTGACGGGGAAGGTCGAGGCCGTCGGCGGCCGGGCCAAGGAGATGCTGGGCAAGACCCCGATGAGCGTCATGGCCATCAAACCCATGCGAGACGGCGTCATCGCCGACTTCGAGGTCGCCGAGAAGATGCTCGACTTCTTCATCAAGAAGGCCATGAACAACCGGGGGTTCCTTCTCCGGCCGAGGATCGTCATCGGCATCCCGACCGGCATCACCCAGGTCGAGCGGCGGGCCGTCAAGGACGTGGCCATGCGGGCCAAGGCCTCCGAGGTCTATCTCATCGAGCAGCCCATGTCGGCGGCCATCGGCGCCGACCTGCCCATCTCCGAGCCGACCGGGAACATGATCGTGGATATCGGCGGCGGGACCACGGATATCGCCGTCATCTCCCTCGACGGGATCGTCTTCAATCATTCCATCCGGGTCGCCGGCAACGAAATGGACGACGCCATCATCCATCATCTGAAGAAGAAATACAACCTGCTCATCGGCGAGAGGACCGCGGAGATCGTCAAGATGCAGCTCGGGTCCGCCTATCCCCTGGACGAGCCGATGACCATGGAGATCAAGGGCCGGGACCTCCGGGAAGGGATCCCGAGGACCATCGTCGTCGACGACCAGGAGATCCGCGAGTCCATCGAGGAGACCGTGGCCGCCATCGTCAACGCCATCCGCATCGCCCTGGAGAGGACGCCGCCGGAGTTGTCGGCCGACATCATCGACCGGGGGATCATCCTGACGGGCGGCGGGGCGCTGCTCAAGAACCTGGACAAGAGGATCCGCGAGGAAACCCAGCTGCCGGTTTTCATCACGGAAGATCCGCTGACGACCGTCGTCCTGGGGGCGGGGAAAATGCTCGACGACCTCGACCTCCTGAAAAAGATCTCCCTCATCTGAGGCCCGGGGCCTCGAGGGCTGGTGAGGTTCCATGCCCCTTTGGGATAAGAGACAGAACATCCTGCTCTTGACGGCCCTCGTTGTTTTCCACCTGATCCTGATCTCCATCCAGATCCCCCGGGGCCAGGACAAGTCGCTGTTCGAAAAGTCCGTTTTTTTCGTCTTCTCGCCTGTCCAGCGGGCCGCTGTCGGGGCCGTGCGCGGAGTGCGGTCCTTCTGGCTCAATTATTTCGACCTCCGGGGCGTGAGGGCGGAAAACCGCAAGCTCAAGGAGGATCACTTCTTTCTCCAACAGGAGAACCGCTTCCTCCAGGACCGGCTCGGACTGTTCCGGTCCGAGGCCCGGATCCGGGAGAGCCTCGAGCGCTTCCGGGACGGCCTCATCCCGGCCCGGGTCATCGGGATCGACAGCTCCAACCCCTTCCGGTCCCTCGTCCTGGACAAGGGGAGCCTGGACGGGGTCAAGAAGAACATGGCCGTCTGCGACAAGTTCGGCAACCTGGTGGGACGGACGATCGACCCGGTGAGCCTGCGGGAGGCCATGGTCCAGCT
>JAWOHF010000334.1:0-4525 GCA_046496285.1 Candidatus Aminicenantota bacterium | reverse complement strand
CGCGACGCCGCCCCTCGACGCAGCTCATAAGTAAGAAGAGAACGAAGAAGGGGTCAAACCTCTCTTTTTGCAGAAAGTGCAAAAAGAGAGGTTTGACCCCTTCTTGATTTGCGGCGGAGGGCGGCGATCCTCTTCTCCATGTCCCCGTAGTGCGTTCCCGGCCAGAAGACCCGGCCGCAGTCCGGGCACATGGCGAACGACGGTGCCGTCTCCAGGATGTGCGGGGGCACCAGGTTCCGGGCTCGCAACTTGGGCAGCGGCTTGAGAGGCCTGTTGCAGGCCAGGCATCGGCTGTTCGGCCTGACGGAATCCCAGAGGTCGAATTCGTCGAGGACCTGGACGACCTGTTCCCTCCAGTCTTCGCTCTCGATGAACAGACGCCCGGCCCGCTTCTTCGATCTCTCGATGAGCCCCGTGTCGCGGGTCAACAGGACGCGCTTCTCGCGCCGGGAGGTCTCGACCAGGTCCTTGTCCTCGGCCTTGGGAAAGTAGAGGACATCGAACCCGAGGATCTTGAGCCACTTGGCCAGCCGGCCGAGCATGCAGTCGGCGATGAACTCCACGCGTGCCCCCGCCCCGGGCCCACGGACGCTCCGGGGATCCTGGCTCATAGAAGAAGATGGTGGACGGTAGGAGACTCGAACTCCCGACCTCAGCGTTGCGAACGCCGCGCTCTCCCAACTGAGCTAACCGCCCACACTCTGCGCTTGTAAGCTAAAAAGCTCCCTCATGATAGCAGAACGGCCACCCGCCTTCAATCGCTGGTCAGCCTTTTAGAACTTGGGCTTCAGACCTGCTTGCTTGCACAATTCGTTGGCTGTTATCCGGTCGAACGTGTTATGCCTCTTCACGGGGATGGTCTTCTTATCGTCGGAATAGATCGAATGGTTCTTGCCCTCGCGAAGCAGCGCAAAGCCGTTTTCTTCCAGGTAACGGACGAGATCGCGCCGCTTGACGGACATCTAGATCTGAGCGGAGATTTGTTCCAACAGGGCGCCGCCGACGGGGATCTCTTTTTTCTGTTGGCGATAGGCCGAAATCATCTCGCGCAGTGCGTCTTGGAGCATGGCCCGGCAGTCTTCGAGGGTCTTCCCTTCGGTCACGACTTCGGGCCACTCGACGAGCTGGCCCATGTAGCCTGATTTGATCTTGGTGTATTTTGCCGTGTACGTGGAGAACATGGTCCTCCTCCTTTGTCCTTCATTATACTCGCTTCGAGCCTATAATGGGAGGCCCTCCTTGAGATCTTCCTCGGGCTCCGCGAGATCCTGAAGGCGATCCGCGAGCGACCTGCTATTTGACTTTCCAGGTCACGGCGTATCGCTTGAGGTACTGGAAGCCGTCGGCATCTTCCTCGATAGCGTAATATTTCCCGTTGAGGATGGTGACGCCAGAGAGCCTTAAGGGCATCCGGCCGATGAATCGTCCCTCGGCGTCGAAGATATCGTAGACAAATCGTTCGTCTCCCGTCTTTTCATAGGTTCGAACAAAAATATGGCCGAGATCACTCAGGAAGAATGTACGGAATACAGGATAATACCTGGGAAAAACATAACTTGAATAGCTCCGTGCCTCAGGAGGGATTTTCTCAAGTTCCTTGGCTTTATCTTCTTCCGAAACCGGAATGGCGGCATAGTCGCGCATCACTTTCTTGAACAACTTGCCTTCGGAAGGATCGAAGAACTTGAGTTCATATGTTCTTCGATCGCCATAAATAAGGTTATCGAATCGGTCGACCTGGAAGGTGTTAACCGCAAGAAAAGGATTGAGCTTGCCAGTATAGCCCTGTCCCGGCACGCTAGCCAACACACCGAGGTTGGTGCCGAACTTGCTGAGCTTTTTGACGTCGAAGGACCACTCTCCCTCCTTGGATCGGGTTTGCTCAATAAGATAGACCTGCCCTCGGGAATCGACTTGAGCCCGAAAAGAATTATTGATGTCCAGTTGTCGGACAAAAGTCCCATCCGTCCTGAAAAATGACAGCCGGCGATAGCCTTGAAGAACGAGGAGTTCACCAGAGGTTCGATTAAGGGACAAGTAAAGGGGGCTGTCCAGGTCGCCCGGCCCCTGGCCCTTACGGCCGATCGTTCGAAGATATTGACCTGAGGCATCGAAGACCTGAACGCGATAGTTCTTGCTATCTAGGATATATATAGATCCCTGGTCATCGACAATGACACTATTGACACTGCCAAAAGCGTAGTCGGCAAGCGCACGGGGGCCTCCGAGTGAGAGATCTTCCTTGAGTTCGAGGATGGGCGTCTTATATATCGGATTCCCTGGGTTCTTGACAACGGTCATGTCGCCCTCTTTGATGACGACACCCCGCCATTTTTCTTGAGAACCGATGGCTGATGGGACCAAAAGAAACAGGAAAAGCAGGACAATAACGCCAGGCCTTAGTTCCCCTCTTGCCATACCCAGCCTCCCTAATTAGTCATGGATTTGCTGTCACTTAACATAACATCGGCGATAAGATTCCGGTTTCATTGCTTATTGAATAAAGCTCTTCCTCGAAGACGTCTATACCACCTTGACCAAATCTTGACCAAACCAACGGAAGAACCGAGACGAGCCGGTCCGGAATGACGTCTATTTGTACAATAAGGCCCGGATCGAATTGCAAAGCGGCGGCGACTGTTCTACAATCCGCCGGGGAGGGAACGACATGAAGAAAGCTCTGATCATTCTCGCGGTCGCCGTCGCGGCCGGATATTTTCTGTACAACACGATGAACGAATCCCATTCGGAGCAAGATGGGCTGGTCGCCGGCGTCCGGGCCCGCTACGTCGAGGCCGTCAACAAGTTCCTCCAAGCTGTCCGTTATGGAGCAGGTCTCGGCATGGACAACAGCATGGATGTCGATCAAGCCTCCAACGAGGTCCTCAAGGTCAGGGCCGAGCTGGCCAAGCTGCGCCCAGAACTGACCGAAGCGAAGGCCATCGCCAGCGCCGAGAAGCTCGCCGACGAGATCGAGGAATTCTGCCGGAAGAACGACATCATCTGACGTCGGGTGGCTATCTGCTGAGAAGGAACGGCCTTTTCGGCCGCTCCGATAGATTCGTCAAGCCGAGGACGACGGCCCCGAGGACGAGGGCTCCCAGCCTCCAGGCAAAAAAAAGCCCCCTTTTGCTCATTGACCCACCTGATCGGCTCCCAACCGACTCACCTTTTCGTTCCCGCGCTTCAACGATATACCCTGATAAATCTCTGTCAATACCCTTTCCCCAGATGTCTGATAATGTCCTATAATGTCATATGGGGGGCGGGGCCGGACGACGATTTTGTAGGTCAGAGGATCGCGACTTCGTGCTTCCCGCGGACGATCTCGCCGATGACCGATGCCCGCTGGCCCCGCCGTCCGAAGAGGGCCACGGCCCGCTCGGCGTCGGCCGGAGGGACGACCAAGGCCATGCCGATGCCCATATTGAGGGTCCGGAACATCTCCCGGTCGTCGACCCCTCCCCGGCGCTGGATCTTGCCGAAGATCGCCGGGACGCGCCAGGAGCCGCGTTCGATGCGGACGCCAAGCCCCTCCGGGATGACCCGGGGGAGGTTATCGTACAGGCCGCCGCCCGTTATGTGGGCCATGCCCCTGATCGGGACTTTCTTCAGGACCTCGAGAATGTCCGTACAGTAGATCCTGGTCGGGCGCAGGAGCTCGCGCCATAGGCCGGCCTTTATCTCCCGCTCCGAGAACACCTTGCGGGCCAGGGAATAGCCGTTGCTGTGGAGGCCGCTCGAGGCCAGGCCGACGACCGCGTCGCCCGGCCTGGTGCGGCGGCCGTCGATGATCCTCGGCTCGTCCACCAGGCCGACGCAGAAACCCGCCAGGTCCCATTTCCCCCGCCCATAGAGGCCGGGGAGCTCGGCCGTCTCGCCTCCGAGCAGGGCGCATCGCGCCTGACGGCAGCCCTTGACGATGCCCTTCATGATCTCGACCAGCATCGCCGGGCGGACCTTCCCGACAGCGATGTAGTCCAGGAAGAACAGCGGCTCGGCGCCGAGAACGACGACATCGTCCACGGACATGGCCACCAGGTCGACGCCGATGGTGTCGTACCTGCCGGCCAGGTTGGCGATGAGGAGCTTGGTGCCGACCCCGTCGGTCGAGGAGACCAGGACCGGGCGCTTCATGCCCGCCAGGCGAGGGCGGAAGAGGCCGCTGAAGCCACCGATCCGGCTCAGGACCTCGGGGCGGGCGGTCGTTCGGACCATCGGCTTGATGCGGTCGATGAAGCGCTCGGCGGCGTCGATGTCGACTCCGGCTTTCTTGTAGGTCACTCGGGCCATGGGCTTCTCTCCGGGGGAATGTCCCCCTCCTTATAGCACCCGCCCCCCATAGGGGTCAAATCTCCATTCATTAAACCTTTCCATTAAGCAGCCCTCCCGGCAAGGAGAATTTAATGAATGGAGATTTGACCCCTTCTTCCTATCGGCGTAACCTTTTCCTCACAGGGCGGTATTTATCCATGAACGCCAAAAGCATAAAGCGAGAGAAGACCGGACGCATGTCACCGACCGA
>JAWOHF010000317.1:0-11801 GCA_046496285.1 Candidatus Aminicenantota bacterium | reverse complement strand
CCCGGCCCATATCCTCGTTCTTGGCCATCGACGGGGACCTTTTCTGATAGACGTCAATGACGGCCTTGACGGCCGCTTCGGTGCCGACCAGGATGTTGGATCCGTCGAGGAAAGCGCCGCAGGCCATCTTGCCGGTCTGACCTTCCGCCCGCCCCTTGTAGAGCGTTATCCCGGAATAGCTCTCCTCGATGAACTCGGCGACGTTCCCCTTGATCATCTCCAGCAGCGGTCCCTTCTCATATCTGAGGTTGACGAGGACCGCAGTGTCGGGCTCCTTGGCGCCCATCGGGCCCGTGAGGCCCATGACGACGAAAAAGACATCCTTCATGGGATCGATGCCGACGGACTTGACGAGCTCCTCGTATGTCCGCTTGGCCTGCGGGTCTTCGAGAGATTTCGCCGCAGCGGTCGTGGTCATGGCCCGGTTGATGTCGATGACCATGACGGCCTGAGTGGTCTCGGGCAGGAGCTTCATCAGCGATTCGCCGGACGCCGTGCCGGCCATGATGCCCTTGTCCCCGGCGCAAGCCGTGAGAAAGACGGCCGTAAGGGCCGTCAGGACGATGACAGCGGTTTTCTTCATGGTTTTCTCCCTTCTTGGGGAAATACGAATTTCCGTCCGGGAAGTTCCCCTCGAGGACTATACCACTCCCGGCCTGCCCCGGGCAACCCCCCGGCCGCCCGCCCCGGGTCCTCTCTTGATTTCGGACCCGCCTTCGGTTTAATGTTAGGGCTTCGAATGCCGACAAGCCCGGATGGTGCACGAAAGGAGAGACCCGTGATGATGAAGCGTGTCGGACCATGGATCCTGGCCGGAACCGTTCTTATTCTGGCGTCTGCGGGCCTGGCCGCCGAGAAACCCCTGGCCTCCGCCGCCCTGGCCCGGGCCCTCGAAGAGGAGGTCTCGGGGGAGATCGCCTTCCGCTACACGAACCTCATTTCGGGGTACGACCGCGTCCAGGCCTCCGAGGGCTGGCACGACGCGGCTGAGACGATCCGGCGGGAGCTCGTCGGGCTCGGCTACTCCGACGCCGCGATCGAGGGCTGGCCGTCCGACGGCACGCGCCGCTATTACACCTACCGGAGCGTTATCGGCTGGCGGGCCAAAAAGGGCGAGCTGTGGATGCTCTCGCCGTCGCGCGAACGGCTGTGCAATTACGAAGAGGTCCCGTTGACCCTGGTCAAGCACAGCGGTCCGGGCCGGGTCGAGACCGAGCTGGTCGACGTCGGTTCGGGGGTCGGCGAGGAGGCCTACCGGGGCCAGGATGTCAAAGGCAAGATCGTCCTGGCCACGGGAGCGACCTCCGAGGTCATGCGGCAGGCCGTTCTCGAGCGGGGCGCGGCCGGCGTCCTGACCTACTACGCTCCCGACACGAGGCCCGGATACCCCAACATGATCCGCTACACCGCCCTCTGGCCGACCTGGGAGGAGAGGGACAAGCTCGGCTTCGCCTTCAACGTCAGCAAGAACCAGGGGGCGACCCTCAAGCGGCTGCTCGAGGAAGGCCATAAGGTCGTCCTCAAGGCCGAGGTCGAAACGGAGTTCTATAAGACGGACATCGAGGCGCTGACCGCTTCTTTCCCCGGCGCCGTCGAGCCCGACAAGGAGATCCTGCTGGTCGCCCACCTCTGCCATCCGATGCCGAGCGCGAACGACAACGCCAGCGGCAGCGGCGGTCTCCTCGAAATGGCCAGGGCCCTGCGCCGGATGGTCGAATCAGGGGCTGTCGAGCCCCCCCGCCGGACCATCCGCTTCCTCTGGGTGCCGGAGTTCAACGGGCTGGTCCCTTACATCCAGGCCCATCTCGAGCGGACCCGAAACACCCTGGCCGCCGTCAACTGCGACATGATCGGGGAGGACCTGCACAAGACGGGCGGCGTTCTCAACATCTTCCGGACGCCCGACTCGATGCCGACCTTTCTCAACGACGTCGTCGCCGATTTCGCGGCCCTGGCCGAATCGCGCGGCCTCCTGAGCCTCAACGGCAGCCGCCACCCGTTCGTCTGGAGGTCGGTCCCTTATGGGGGAGGCAGCGACCACGTCGTCTTCAACGACGGCGCCCTGCGCGTGCCGTCCGTCATGCTCAACAGAGGCGACACCTTCCATCACACGAGCCTCGACACCATGGACAAGGTCGACGCGACCGAGCTGCGGCGGGCCTCGTTCCTGGCCTTGGGCTCGGTCTATTACCTGGCCTCGGCGGGGGACCGGGAAGCCCTCGACATGGCCCGGCTCATCGTCCGCAACGGCTTCGGCCGGTTCACGGCCGATCTGTTCGACGGCTTCAACGCCCTCCATGCCGCCGCGTCCCTGGACGAGCTTCATTCCGCCTACAAGCAGGCCCTCAACATCATCGCCCACTCCGGGCGGCGGGAGAGGGCCTCCGTGCTTTCGACCTTGGCGTTCGCCGGCGACCAAGCCGTGGAAAAGGAGATCGCAGCTCTCAACTCCCCCCTCGAGTCGGCCATGCTGTCTTTCCCCAAGGAAGCGGCCGCGATCTACAGGAGCCGATGCACCCGGCCCGGCGGCGCGCCGCAACCCCTGACCATCACCGACGCCGAGCGCCTTCTGACCCGTCGGGTCCCGCTCCGTTCAGAGGACTTCGTTTGTCCTCTCCAGACGGATTTCCTGGTCGAGAAGCTCGGGCCCGGCGTCCTGGGAGAGCTCAAGCTCCGGGGGAATGCCGCCTATGAAGCCCTCAACCTCGTGGACGGCAAGAGGACCCTTCACGATATCTTCCTGGGTGTGTCCGCTCAATTCGGTCTCGTCGACCCGGCCCACGTCGAGTCCTTCTTCACTGTCCTGGAGAAGGCGGGCCTCGTCAGGCTCAGGAAAATATGATGGCCGAAGGAAATGCCGCTGAACACACCCCGTTCCAGAAGCTCGTCCGGGGGCGGCGAAGCATCCGCCGTTTCCTCGAAACTCCCGTCGAGCGCGACAAGATCCTGGCCTGCCTCGAAGCGGCCCGGCGGGCCCCTTCGGCCCACAACGCCCAGCCCTGGCGCTTCCTCGTGGTCGACGACCCGGACGTCAAGTCCGGGCTGGCCGCCGCGGCCTTTTCCGGCATCTACTCCGGGTCGAAGTTCGCGGCCCGGGCCCCGGTCATCCTCGTCATGTTGGCCAAGCTCGATTTCGCCGCCCACCGCCTGGGCAGCCGCCTCCAGGGCGTGCCGTACCACTTCGTGGACATCGGCATCGCCGGCGAACACATCGCTCTCCAAGCCGAGGAGCTCGGCTTGGCCACTTGCTGGATGGGCTGGTTCCACGTCCGGAAGCTGCGGAAATGCTTGGACATCCCCAAGAAGTACAAGATCGTGGCCATGATGCCGCTCGGATACGCCGAGAAGCGGCCGACCCGGGAGCCGCCCCGGCGCGCGCTCCGCGAGATCGCCTCGTTCAACCGGATGGGAAGCGAAGAGGGTCCGGAAAATTGGCCGGCGGAAGACTGAGAAGCCGGGACATGGTGGTTTTCCTGTTCGTCGCGCTGTCCATTTACGGGCTCGTCAACTTTTACATCGCCAAGCGGGGAGGACAGGCCCTGGCCTCCTGCCCGGCGGCCCGATGGGTCTTTTTGTCCGCTTTCATCATTCTCGCCCTTTCCTATCCTCTCGGCAGGATCGTCCTGGCCCGCGGCGCCCCGGGCCTGGCGGGCCCGTTCATCAAGCTCGGCTCCCTGCACATGGCCCTCATGCTCTATCTTTTCATGGGGGTCGTGCTGGTCGACCTCGTGCGCCTGGCGGACGCCTTCCTGGGCTTCCTGCCGGCCTCCCTCCGGGACCACCCGGGCCGGACGGGACCGGTCCTGTTCATTGTGATCTTCGGGGCGGCGGCCCTGACGATCGTCGGCGGAGCGCTGAACGCCGCCCGGCCGAAGATCACGGACCTCGAGTTGCGCATCGAGAAGAGAGCCGGCGACCTCGATCGCCTGACCGTGGTCATGGCCTCGGACCTGCACCTCGGGACGATCGTCGGGCCGGGCCGATTGGAAAAGATCGTCGCCCGGATCAACACCCTCCGACCGGACGTGGTCCTGTTCCCGGGCGACATCGTCGACGAGAGCGTGACCGACGAGCAGGAAGCGCGGATGAGCTCCGTGATGCAGGGTCTGCGGGCTCCGCTCGGGGTTTTCGCCGTCCCCGGCAACCACGAATTCTACAGCGGCCTGGAGCGGAACCTGGCCTGCCTGCGGGCCTGCGGCATCCGGGTCCTCGAGGACGAAGCCGTCGAGGTCGCCGGGGCCTTCGTCCTCATCGGCCGCCGGGACCCGAGCGCCCTCGAGAGGGGAGAGGCCCGGGTCCCGATCCGGGAGATCATCAAGCGCCACCAAGTCAATGAGAACCTCCCTCTGATCCTTCTCGACCACCAGCCACTCCGGCTTGACCAGGCCCAAGAGGCCGGCGTCGATCTTCAGCTTTCGGGCCATACCCATGCCGGCCAGCTCTTTCCGTTGAACCTTATCAACAAACGGGTCTGGGAGCTCAATCGGGGCTATCTCCGCAAGGGCGGCGCCCAGTATTACGTCACATCCGGCGTCGGCACCTGGGGCCCTCCGGTGCGGACCGGCAGCCGGCCGGAGATCGTCCGCATCGTCTTGGCTTTTGGAATAGACAGATAATAAATAATATGCCCTAAAACGCGCCGCTTTGCCGCTACGTTCGCGCTTGCTTCCCGGCCCCGTTTGAATAATATAGGTCTTGCCCGTTCGAGCGGGACAACCAGTGGATCCACGGAGGGTTCGATGCGCCGTTCTTCCCTAACTTTGACCGCGATCGTCGCCGCCGTCCTTCTTTACCAGCCGGCCCGGGCGTTGCCCGCGCCGCAAGCGGCCGAAGGGACGGTCGCCGGTTTCAAGATCGAGCGCGGCGACCTCGAGCTCACCCGCCCGGCCATGCCGCAGACGCCGTTCACCAAAGCCGGACGGAAATTCGCCCTGCTCGGCTTCGAAAGCGGCGGGTTCGAAGCCTGGGCCTACCCGCTCAAGCTCCTCCGGAACTTCGAGTTCTCCTTCCTCCTCGGGGCGAGCACCGTGCCCATCGAGGGCCGCGATATCGTGCGCTTCGTCTCCGCCCAACCCGCCGTCACCACCCTGACCTACACGTACCAGTCTTTTTCGGTCAAAGCCCATTACTTGGCTCCCGTCGACGATACGGGGACCGTCATCCTCCTCGATGTGGATTCAACCGAGCCCCTGACCATCGTCTGCAGCTTCCTGCCCGTCCTCCAGCCGATGTGGCCGGCCGGGATCGGCGGCCAGTACGCCTATTGGGACCGAGACCTCAAGGCCTACCTGATCTCGGAGCCGACCCGCAAGAACCACGGCTACATCGGCTCTCCCGCGGCCCGGGGCATATCCTACACTCCCGCCCACATGCTGTCGGATGTTCCCAGTCAGTTCAAGATCGAGATCGCCGATCCCCGGTCCGTCGACGGCCGGCTCATCCCCGTCGTGGTTGCGGGCGGCAAGGGCAGCCGCGACGAGGTCCGCCAAGCTTACACCCGGCTGGCCGCCGACCCGGGCGTCGCCTATCGCCGGGCCCTCGAACATTTCGCGAAGCTGCGCGAGTCGACCCTGCGGATCGCGACTCCCGAGAAGGCCGTCGACCTGGCCTTCGAGTGGGCCAAGGTCGCCCTCGACGGCCTCCTGGTGGACAACCCCGACCTGGGCCCGGGCCTGGTCGCGGGCCTGGGTCCGTCGGGCACGGGCGGGCGCCCGGGGTTCGGCTGGTTCTTCGGCACGGACGCCTACCTCAACTCGCTGAGCCTCAACAGCCTGAACAGCTACGGGTCCTCCCGTGAGGCGCTGGCCTTCACCCGGAAATGGCAGCGCAAGGACGGCAAGATGGCCCACGAGCTCTCCCAGGCCGCCGGCTATCTGCGCTGGTGGGAAGATTATCCCTACGGGTACATCCACGGCGATACGACCCCCTACTACATCGTGGCCGTCGAGGATCATTTCCGGATGACCGGGGACCTGGCCTTTGTCAAGAGCAGCTGGCCGTCCCTCGTCAAAGCCTACGAATGGTGCCTGACGACCGACCAGGACGGCGACGGCCTTATGGACAACAGCAAAGCGGGGCTGGGGGCCCTCGAATTCGGGGCCCTGACGGGCATCCAGACCGACGTCTATCTGGGCGCGGTTTGGGTCCGAGCCAATCTGGCCATGCGGGACCTGGCCGACGCCGTCGGCGACAAGGCCCTCTCCAAAAAAGCCGCGGACAACGCCGCCCGCGCCGGGAAGACCTGGGACGGCCGGTTCTGGGACGCGGAGAACAGGCAATACTCCTATGCCTTCAACAAGGACGGACGCCTCGTCCCGGAGCTGACCCCCTGGAGCGCCCTCGGGCTGGCCTGGGGTCTCGGCGAGCGGGGCCGCGGCACAGAAACCCTAGCCCGGTTGAATGCGGCCGATATGACCACGGATTGGGGCATCCGCATGCTCTCGGTCCGGAGCCCCCTGTTCGAACCGCTCAATTACAACTACGGCGCGGCCTGGCCCTTCCTGACGGGCTGGGTGGCCGCCGCCCTGTTCGAGTACAACTTCGTCCCTCAGGGCCATCACCTTCTCATGAGCAACGTCCGGCACACGTTCGACAACGCCCTGGGCACGATCATGGAGCTTTTCTCCGGCTCCCAGAATACGTGGCCTCAGGAAGGCGTGCCGCACCAGGGATTCTCGAGCACGGGTGTCGTTCTGCCTCTCGTCAGGGGCCTGCTCGGACTCGATGGGGACGCGCGGGCCAGGGAGGTCCATTTCCGGCCCCGGCTGCCCGCGGATTGGCCGGGCGTCTCACTTTCGAACTGGAGGATCGGGGGCGCGGTTTTCGCGTTCGACCACGAACGCCGGGACGCGGAAGTGGTGCTCAGGGTCCGGTCGGAAAATGCGGCCGGCTTCAAGCTCGTGTTCGCCCCGGCTCTGGGGCTTGGGACGAAGGCCCTGTCGGCGACCCTCAACGGGATTCCCGTCGAGTTCACCGGAGGGGAGCTTCGCCCCGATGCCCAAGCGGTCCAGCCGCGCATCGAAGTGGAGCTGACCGGGGACGACAAGCTGGAGCTGGTCATCGCACCGGCCCCGGAGATCGTTCCTCCTCCTGCCCCGGCCATGACCGGGGAGAGCAACCGCGGCCTCAAGATCATCCGGCAGTCCCTGGACGGACGGGAGCTCAACGTCTGGGTCGAGGGGCTGTCAGGCGAAAGCTATGCCTTGGACGTCCGCGGCGCGGGCCGCATCGAGTCCGTCGCCGGCGCCACGCTGGACGGCACCCGGATCAACGTGGCGATCCCCCGCGGGCCGGAAACGTTCGCCGGCCACCGGTTCACGCTCCGCATCCGCTTGTAGGCCAACAGGCTATTATCCCCTGAAAAAAAAACGGGGAAAGGCGTTCACCTTTCCCCGCGTATTCCCGTTCTGCGAGACGGAGACTTTACTTCTTGGCCGGGGGCGCCGCGGCCTTGGTCGCATCGTAGCGGCGGACGATCTCCTCGGTGATCTCGATGGCCGGGTTCAGGGTCACGACACCGCTCGTTCCCAGATCCAGCACGAGGTCGTAGCCCTGTTCCTTCCTGTAGGCCTCGATGACCGTGACCATCTCCTCGCGGATCCTTTCGATGAGCTTGGCGGCGTACTGCTCGCTGTCGCGGGCCGCGTCCTCCTGATACCGCTTCCGCTCGGTGCTCTTCTTCTCGTGATCGGACTGGATGGCCCGCAGGGCCTCCGGGGTCATCGTCAGCCGGCCGGTCGTCAGCTTGTTCTCGAGGGCCCGGATGGCGTCGTCCATCTTCTGGATGTCGGCCCTGATCTTCGTGTCCCGGTCCTGCATCTGGGTCAAGGCCCTCTTGCCTTCGGCCGAGATCTCGAAGGCGCGCTGGGAGTTGATGATGGCGATCTTGCTTGCCTGCTGGGCGAACGAAGCGGCCGCGAGCACCATCAAGAGCCCGAAGACGAGGGGCGCGATCGTTTTGAATCTGTTCATAGAAGCCTCCTATAATCCTATTCTCTATAAACTCGCTCCGCAACGGAACGGTTCCATCATTCTACCACGTTCAGCGCATTTTTTTAAGCAAATCCGCGACCCGGTCGAGGGCCTTGAGGAGGGTAGCCTTTTCCGGACCGTAGCCGAAACGGAGATACCCGTCCATCTCGAAATGGTCGCCGGGGACGAGAAGCACGCTTTTCTCCCGGATGAGCCGCTCGACGAGCGCCGTCGAGCCGGTGTCGAGCTTGTAACGGGCGAAACAGATGGCCCCGGCCGCGGGGGGGCGGAACTCGAACAGGTTCTCCTGCCGGCGCAGCCAATCCTCGAGGACGGGAAAGTTGGCATTGAGGATGCCCTGCGTTCGTTGCAGGATCCGGTCTCTGTTGCCCGGCGCCAGGGCGATCGAGGCCAGACGGTCGCTGAGGGCCGAGGGCGAAATGGTCGTGTAGTCGTGATAAGGCCAGGTCTTTGTGATGACCTCCTCCGGCCCGATGATCCATCCGATGCGCAGGCCAGGCAGGCCGTAGGCCTTGGATAGGCCGTTGACCACCAGGACCTTGTCATAGGCGCCCCAGAAGCTCGGCGTCCGGACGCCCGAGAGCTCGGCTCCCTGGTAGACCTCGTCGGCCAGGATCCAGGCCCCGTGGCGCGCGGCCAGGTCGACGATGCCCTTCATGGACTCCGGGCTGAGCACGGACCCTGTGGGGTTGTTGGGGTTGGTCAGGACGATGAGCTTGGTTTTATCTGTGACCAGGCGGCCCATTTCGTCGAGGTCGGGCTGCCAGCCGAGGCTTTCGCGGAGAGAGAAGGGCTTGACCCGGGCCCCGAAGGCCCGCAGGAGGCCCCACATCTGCATGTAGTTGGGAAGCTCGAAAAGGACTTCGTCACCGGGCTCGATGAGGCTCCACATCAGGAGGAAGTTGGCCTCCGAGGAGCCGGCCGTGGCCAAGATCTGCTCGAGGCCGATGCCCGGGTAGAGGCGGGCTATCTGTTCCCTGAGCCCGACCGTCCCGTTGGTCTGGGTGTAGCCGATCTCGATCCCGGTCAGGTCCTCGAGTTCGGCGGGCGTCAGCAGTTCCTTGAGGTTCAGGGGATGGACCCCACTTTCCGAAAGATTGTAATCGACGACGTTCTCCCAGGTGGACTGCATGCGCTCCATCTTGAAGATCTCGATGTTCACGGCGATACTCCTTGTTCCATATGCGTTCGTTTTCCGGTTCAGATCTCGACTTTGAAAACGCCCTTGAGGGCCAGGCCGAAAGCCATCGACAGGACGAAATAGGCGACCAGCCAATGGACGGCGACGCCGAAAGCGACGAGGCTTTTCGCGGGATAGAGGACCTCGATCGACCGGACCGGCGTTCCCGAGGGCAGGCGCGGTTCTCCGGGGTGCAGGACCCGGCTCCAGAAAGAGCCTCGGGAAGCCAGCGAGGAGACCTTGGTCAACGGCCGGCCGCCGACGGTCACCGATTTTTCGAGGGTCCGGCCGCCGACGGTCAAAAGGATCCGGCCGTTTCCTTCCTCCAGGGCCTTGAGACGCCAGACGACCTCGCCTTCATCGGGGATGCGGACAGCCGGGGAATCGACCGACAGCCCGGGCGGAACGGCGAGATCAAGGCCCAGCCCGACGGGGTCCGTACCCTTCTCGAGGAGGACCTTGAGCAGGGTCTCTTCGCCGGGACGCAGGGGCCTGCGGTCGAACCAGACGCTGAGCTGGGCCAGGATGAGGACGAGGGGCACGATCATGACCAGCAACGGCTTGAGGTTCGCGCCGATGTAGCTCATGTTGGCCTTGAGGATCGCTCCCTGGGCGCCTAGCGAGACGCGCATGTTGTCCTTGAAGAGCCGAAGCTCGAGGAGGTGGGCTTTGATCCTGTCCTTGGCCTTCCGGACGGCGGTCTGGTTCGAGGTCAGCTTGAAGACCTCGAGCATCAGGAGGGCCGTCAGGAGAGAGAGGGCGGCCAATCCGAACCAGGGGGACATCTCCCGGAACGGCAGAAGGGCCCATCCGACGAGGCGGCCGAAGACGAGATTGACGACGCCCATGGCGCTCAGCCGATGTAGCCCAGCCCCTTGAGCTTCTTCTTGACCTCCTCCTCGGAGTCCGCCTGTTCGATCTTGGCGACCTCTTTCTCGAGGCAGTGGGCGATGAACTCCTCGACCGAGGAGTAGCCCGACATCTCGGCATACTTCTTGATCTTGTCGAGCAGGGCTTTGTCGATCTTGACTTTCGCGGTGCTCATCGTCGAGGCTCCTTTCGATGTCGTTATTCGAGGACGTTCCTGCCGATCATCTCCCGCGGCCGGTCGACACCGAAGACCGAGAGGACCGTCGCCGTCAGGTCGTGCAGGGCCGGGGACTCCGCCGCGATCTTCCGGTTGGCGAGCACGATGCCGGGCAGGACGTCCGGGGCCGACATGTGGTCGCCGCTCCATTTCTGGGTGTTGTCCTCCAGGACCTCCCGGGGGAACCCGCCCAGCGGGGATTGCCACGAGATGCGGTAACCGCGATTGAATCCGAGGACGATGTCCGGGGCCAGGGCCAGGTTCGATCCCCTGTAGGTGTCCTTGGCCACGAAGGCCTTGAGAATGACCCGTTCGCCCGTCTGCGGGTCGGTCAGGGCCTCGAGTTTGGCGGCGATCTCGTGGACGAGGTTGTCCTTGTCCGCGCCGGAAGGGACGATGCCCTGTCCTTCGCGGCCGGCCTGGTTGATGTAGAGGCTGTTGAGCCCGACCCCGTAGGCCCGGGTCCGGGCCCAGTCCGTGTTGTCGAACAGGGACGACTCCTCCTGGTTCCGGGGCCTTTGGAGCCGGTGGTAGCCGCTGTGGAGGAGCCAGGTGTTGAGGTTGAAGCCGCGCCGGAAGGTGTTGAAGCCGTGGTCCGACATGACCAGGACGACGGTGTCCTTGTCCGCTTTCCTGAGGGCCAGGTCGAGGGCCCGGTCCATCTCCCCGTAGGTCTTGGCGATGACGTCCCCGAAGCGGGCGGCGAGCTTGGCGTCGTGGGCCGGGTGCCCGGGGTCGGTCAGCCGCCAGAACATGTGCTGGCGTTGGTCGGCGTTGGAGAAGTAGTAGAAGAGCAACCCGGCGTCGAAACGGCCGAGCTCGTACTCGAGCATGGCCATGCTCTCTTCGTAGACCATGTCGTCGAGCTCGAGGAATTCCTGCTCGTCGAGGACCCCGTTCTCGAGGGCGCTGGTGTCGGCGGGCAGACCTTTGGTGAAGTAGGGGCCGAAGCGGCGTTCGAGCTCCGGGGCGTAGGACTGGGGGGTCGAGATGGGCAGGGCCGGGCGGGCCGGGTCGAAGTGGATGGGGGACACGTAGAGCTTGAACTTGGGGCGGACCTCCTTGAGGTAGAACAGGCAGATCCCGCTGACGCTCTGCGTCGGGATGAGGTTGAAGCGGACGTGTTGCCACCCGCTCCATTCGCCTTCCCGGAGGACGAACTCGTTGGATTGGATCTTGATCTTGGCCGCGGCGTTCAGCGGATCGATGAAGACCTGGAAGGGGATGGTCGCCTCCGGCGCGTCGGTGCGGAAGGTGTTGACCGGGCCGGCGAGCTCGGCCTCGACCCGGTGGCCGACGACATAGACGTCGTGGACCCGTCCGCCTCCGCCGGCCTCCTGGAGGATATCCCGCCGCTCGTTCGTGTAGTAGCTGAAGATCCCGTACGAGCCCTTGAGATCGGGCGTGTTCATGCCGGCGAGCGTTCTCTGCTTCGAATGGGCGGGCGGGTAGTTCGTCGGCATCTTGAAGACCGTCGACGGGACGCCGCTCTCCTCGAGGACCTGCCAGAAGGTTTTCCCCTTGCGCAGGCTCCGGACCTGC
>JAWOHF010000245.1:0-3127 GCA_046496285.1 Candidatus Aminicenantota bacterium | reverse complement strand
TCGTTGCCGTCCCGGTTGCTGACGAAGGCGACCTTGGTCGTGAAGATGGGCTTCTCGCCGTGGAGCTTCATGAGCTCGTCGGCCATCTTGTGGGCGACCAGCCGCAGGCCGGCCTTGTCCGCCTGGTAGCGCTTGCCGACGATGAACCGCTCGCTGCGGACGTCGTAGACCTTGCCGTCGAAGACGAACCGTCCGCCGTCCTCGCGGACCTCGCCGGTCAGAAGAAGCCGGGCTTGGACGGAGTCCCAGTCCTTGAAATGGATCTTCTCCGGGTTGAGGGGGCGGATGTAGCCGTAGTGGGCCTTGGGCAGGGGCTGGAAGATGCGGCTGTAGGCGGCGTCGGCGGACAGGGCCTGGTGGATCTCGGCGGCGGCGGCCTGGGCCGCCGGGGTCGGCGTCCGGACGACGAACTCCGGGATGGCCAGGTTGATCATGGGCATGCCCTCGCTGATCTTCAGGACCACCTCCTGCTGGGAGAACAGGCCGAAGGCCGAGAGGAAGACGACGAGGGCGGCGAGAATTCTTTTTGGGATCATTTCACATGCTCGAAAATGAGGGTGATGCCGAGGTACTGGCCGTCGTACTCGCTCGGCAGGGACGGGAACGGCGACGAGTTCTGGATGGCCCGCAGGGCCGAGAGGTCGAACGCCTGGACGCCGCTCGAGATGTCGACCCGGAGGTCGGAGACCTGGCCGTTCTTGTAGATGCGGAAATAGACCTGGGTCTGGTACTGGCCGCCGACGCCGGTGTCGACGAGCGCGGTGAACCATTGGGAGGTGATGCGGTCGGAGATGATCTGCAGGTAGTAGCTGAAGGGGAAGCCGGCGACGCCGAACGGGTCTCCCGACCCGGAACCGAAACCGCCCCCCGTTCCGGTCCCCCCGCCGCCGCCTCCTTCGCCCGTGCCGAACCGCAGGCCGTAGCCGGCGCCCGTCCCGCCCTGCTTCTCGGCGGCCGCCGCTTCGGTCCCGGCCTCGGCCGCGGTCGAAGGCGGGGCCTTGGTGATGGCGGTCTTCTTCTCGGTCGTCTTCTTGGGCTTGTCGACGGGATAGCGCATCGTCGATTGGGATTCGGCCGGGGCCTTTTGAGCCACGGTCAGGTCGCGGAGGGTTTCCTTTTTTGCGGGCGCGGGTGCGGGCACCGGCTTGGTCTCGGAGACGACCTTGGCCCCCGGTCCGGGCCCGCCGCCGGGGCCGCCGGGCGTCCCCCCGCCTCCGCCCCCTCCGATGAAGTTGACGTACTGGACGAGCCCTTTGCGGGACGGCCGGGAGAACGACGGGGAGGCGGCGATGAGGACGATCAGCCCGACATGGAGCAGGCCCGAAAAGAGCAGCGCTCTCTTGAAGCTCTTGGGCATTCCGGGGCGGCCGGCGCTCATCTTTTCTTGTCTTTGAGGTCCCTGGCGTCGATGGGGTCGGTGACGATGCCGAGGACCTCGACGCCCGCCTTCTTGGTGATATCCATGATGCGGACGATGACCCGGAAGGGCAGGTCCTGGTCGGCTTTGATGTAGACGACCTTCCTGGGCTTGTTGAGGAAGTATTCCTGGATGCGGCGCTCGAGAAGGTTGATGTTGATGGTCGATTCGCCGATGTGGATGTACTGGTCCTTGGTGATGGTCAGGGTCAGGCCCTCGTCCGCCGGGGCCGAGTCCGTCTCGGCCTGGGGCAGGTTGATCCCGATGCCGGACTGCATCATGGGCGCCGTGACCATGAAGATGATGAGCAGGACGAGCATGACGTCGACCAGGGGCGTGACGTTGATCTCCGAGAGGGACGTGCCGATCTGCCTCCGGCCGCGGGAGGACGCCGGCAGCGACTGCATGCTAAGAGCCATGGAGCCGCTCGGCGATGCTCAGGAATTCCAGGGAGAAGTCCTCCATGTCCGAGATGAGGTCCTTGATGCGGCCGAGGAAGTAGTTGTAGGCGATGACGGCCGGGATGGCCGCGAACAGCCCGACGGCCGTGGCGATGAGGGCTTCGGCGATGCCCGGGGCCACGGTCTGGAGACTGGCCGAGCGCATGACGGCGATGCTCTCGAAGGCCCTCATGATGCCCCAGACCGTCCCCAGGAGGCCGATGAAGGGCGAGACGCTGCCGGTCGTGGCCAGGAAGAACATCATCTTCTCGAGCCGGGCCGTCTCCGTGTTGGAGGCCTTGAGCAGGGCCCGGTTGAGGCTGTCCGTGCGGTCGGCGGTCCAGCCGTTCTCAGCCGAGGACTTGGACTGGTAGGCGAGCTCCTTGTAGCCGGCCAGGAAGATGGCCGCCAGCGGGCTGGCCTTGTGCCTCTTGGCCGCCTCGCTGACGTCCGACAGGCTCTTGCTCTTGCGGAACGAGACCAGGAACCGGTCGGAGAGTCTGAAGGCGGATTTGATCGTCCGGTACTTGAAGAAGATGATGGCCCACGAGAAGACCGAGAAGAAGACGAGGACGAGAAGGATGAGCTGGACGATGATGTCGGCCTGGGTGATGAGCCTGAGGATGTTGATATTCATGGCGTTCCGCAACAATAGTAGCGCACAGGTCCCACCCTGTCAAACGGCGGCGGTTTAGTGGATGCGGGGAGGGGGCGGTGGGGCGTCGGGGCCGAGGAGGCGCCGGAGGATCTCGCGGGCGACCTTCTTGGCGTCGCGGCCGCTTTCGTTGGTGGCCCCGACGCAGGACGGGCAGCCGTCGCGGCAGGGGCAGGCCTCGATCGTCCGCAGGGCGTGGTCGAGGAGCTTGGTCTCGAGAGCGTAGAGGGACGGGCTGAGCCCGATGCCGCCGGGGAAGTTGTCGTAGATGAAGATGTTGGGCTCGAAGTCGGGGCCGAGCATGAGCTCCTCGCCTTCCGTCGGGCGCTTGCGCGCCGGGAGATCGCGGGGCGGCAGGGTCAGGCCCGTCGAGTTGTCGCCGATCGAGACCCCGACGTCGTGGACGTCGCACATCATGAACAGCGGAGAGACGTGGTGGAGGATGTAAGCCAGCCCGAACAGGCCGTTGATCCGCGACTCAGAGGGCACGGGGATGGACGCCAGGAGGTCGGCGGGGACGGTCAGCCACCAGGCCGTCGTGTGCATCTCGTTCTCGGGCAGGACGAGGTCGCCGGCGCCGACGTTCTCCATGGTGTGGAACTTGATCTTCTTGAA
>JAWOHF010000208.1:0-2865 GCA_046496285.1 Candidatus Aminicenantota bacterium | reverse complement strand
GTCGCGGCGTTCGAGCCCAGGTAGCAGGTGATGACGTCCTTGTCCTTGAACTCCCGGGAGATGACCTCCGCGAGCTGGCTCAGGGTGATGGCGGTCGGTTGATCACGCATATGATGGCTCCTGTCCTGAAGGATAGATGATAGCCAATTTACGGGCCGCGGGCAAGGCCCGGACGGGCCGTCACGGGCCGGGACCGCCCGCTGGACGGACCCGGGGCCCCTGTGCTAGACTTGCGCCGGACCCATGAGATTCGGGCCTTTCGAGCTATCCGTTCACAACCACGGCTCGCTCCGCCTCGACGGGGGCGGGATGTTCGGGGCCGTCCCCAAGGCCATCTGGTCGGGTCTTGTCCCCACCGACGATCAGAACCGCATCGAGCTGGCCACCCGCTCCCTGCTCATCGAAGCCGGGGACAGGACGTTCATGGTCGACGCCGGCAACCCCGACGTCTGGCCGGAGAAGCTCCGCCGGATCTACGACATCCGGAACTTCCCCATCGAGGGGACCGGACGGGACCCGGCGACGATCACCGACATCATCCTGACGCATCTGCACTTCGACCATTCGGGGGGCATCACGCGGACCCGGCCGGAAGGCGGCCCGCCCGAGGTCCGTTTCCCGAACGCCACCCTCTACGTCCAGGCCGCGAACTACGAGCTGGCCCGCGACCCCAATCCCCGCGAGCGGGCCAGCTATCTCCGGGAGAACGTCCAGGCTCTCAAGAGGTCGCGTCTCGTCCTGACCCGCGGCTCCGAGGAGATCTTCCCCGGCATTCGGGTCCATCGGAGCGACGGCCACACTCATGGATTGCAGTGGGTCGAGGTCCGGGACGGAGACCGGGTCGTCGCCTTCCCCTCCGACATGATCCCGACCTCGCACCACGTGCCGCTCACGTACGGCATGGCCTATGACATGTCGGCGGAGCTCCTTCTCGAGGAAAAGACGGAGTTCCTGACGCGGGCGGCCGCCGGCGGATGGATCATGGTCTTCACCCACGACACCCAGGTCGCGGCCGGCCGCGTGACGGTCGGCGACAAGGGCCGATTCGTGCTGGGCGAGACCGTGACGATCTGAGTTGGAGGGCGGAGCTCGAAGGCTTCCGGTCGACGGGCTTAGTCCCGCCGGCTGACGTTGAACTTCTTCAGGAGACGGTGGGGGTAATAGGACGACTTGGCCTGGCGCAGCCCGGGAACGCCCATGTCCTGCTCCCGGTTAACGAAGGCCAAGCCGGGCCATTCGCGGCGCACGAACTCGCGGTTGATCCACTGGGCCAGGCCGACCAGGCCCGGGTTGGCGATCTCGATGGGGATGACGGCCGTGTCGGCCGTCAGGCGGTCGCCCAGCGTGAAGGCCTCGACCCGGCCGCCGACCTTGACGACACCTCCCTTGACCCCGAGGGGCTCGAACGCTTCGAGGGCCTCGTAGATGGCCAGCTTTTCCGCCTGCATGTAGGGGTCGCCGTTGCGCTTCTCCTCGAACCAGTCCTCGAGCAGCCGGACGCAGCCGGGGACATCGGCCGGGGTCAGGGCGTGGTACTCATGGGCGAACGTCGACTCGAATTTCCGGATCCGGTTGCGCTTGCCGTCGTATCTCTTGCCGCGGAGAGCGGCCAGATCCTCCGCGCGGTAGATGTAATCGAAATTTTCGGGGTCCTCTTCGACCCGGAACGGAGCGCCGTGGGCCACGACGAATTCCTCCGTCACGCGCGAGATCCGCGGAGCAACGCCCAAGCAGGCCTCGACCGTCCGTTCGGCGTCCGTGCCCCCGGCCGGGGGTAGAAAATAGGGCGGCTCGAAATCCGGCTCGACCAGGACACAGAGGTTGCCGTTGAGGAGGGTCCAGCGGGGGTGCTCGGAGCCGCGCCAGATGAAGACGTTGGCGAAATTCATCTCGCAGGCGCCGAACGCCGCCCGCCCGAGGAAGTCCTCGAAGATCTCCTTGTCCTCGAGGCCGACGGATTTCAAGTCGGGGAAGGCCGGGAGCTTCACGGCCTTTTCCTGACCATGACCGCGCAGAGGTCGTGACGGCATCCCTCGCACCACGGGGTCTTCCGCTTCTCGACGAAGGAGGCCGGGACGGCGGGCGCTCGGGTGAAACCGAGGGCCTGGAAGTATTCGGGGATGACCGTGGCCAGGTGGATGTCGCCGGGGGCTTCGGCCGTCAGGGCCTCGACCAGGGCCCGGCCTACCCCCCGCCCCCGGAAGGCCGGGTCGACGCCGAGGGAGCATAGCTCCATGCAGTCGGGGTGCTTGCGGAAGCCAACGATCCCGACGACCTCCCCCGAGTCCTCGGCCACCCAGAAGATGTCCTCGTCCATCCCGGCGTGGGCCAGCTCGAGACGGCGGGCCAGGTCGACGATATCGTCGAAATCCCTCGGTTCGGCTCTACGGACGCGCATGAGCTTTGTATTATAGCAGAACCATCCCCGCTCCCGGCATGGGCGCCGTGCGCGCGCGCGCGCGCGCCCCGCGTTTTCGTTGACAGCCCGCGAAGGAATTCATTATAGTGGAGCTTCATCATCCCTTTAAGGAGTTCTCCCATGTCGCTTTTCCGTAAATCCCCCGTGCGGGCGGCCCTGCTCCTCTCTGCGGCCCTGCTCGTCCTGGCCTCCTGGCCGTTCGCCCAGCAGGCGAAAAAACCCAAAGTCCTCCAATCGACCGATCCCGGGCTCCGGCTCCAGGGCTTCGAAAAGCACAACGCGATGCTGGCCGAGTCGAAGTTCAAAGACCTCAAGTGGCAGTTCCTGGGGCCCGTCAACATCAGCGGCCGGATCACGGATGTCGCCGTCGTGGCCCCCAAGGGCAAGAACTACGCCATTTACGCCGCCGCGGCGTCGGGCGGCATCTGGAAGACCGGCAACGAGGG
>JAWOHF010000131.1:0-5807 GCA_046496285.1 Candidatus Aminicenantota bacterium | reverse complement strand
CCCGAGCCGGAGACTCCGGCGGGATCGGCGGGTGGACCGACGACCATGAAGAAGTTGCGGGCGAAGACGCGGCGGTTGACGCCGTAGCCTTCGCCCAGGAATTCGTCCTCGAGCTTTCTGGCATGGGCGATGACGGCGTCGGCGTTGCCGTCCCGGGCCTGCTTGAGGGCCGCCCCGGTGCCGACGGCGATCCATCTCAGGGTGATGCCGGTCTCCTTCTTGAACTCGTCGGCCAGCACGTCGAGGAGACCGGCGGCGTCCATGCTGGTCGTCGTGGCCAGCATGAGGGAGCGTTCGGCAGCCGCCGGGGCGGACGTGGTGATTGAGATCGGGGACATGTACGCTTCGTACGTGTCCCCATTCGGGAAGGGGCGGTTCCCCGGCGAGAGCGAACCAGCCGATCTCGGGGACATGTACGTTTGGTACGTGTCCCCATCCGGAAAGGAGCCGTTACCCGGCGAGAGCGAACCAGGAGCAAAGCACCAAAAGAAGAGGGTGAACGCTATAACGGCGGCGGTGTGCCGGCGGATCGTGAGGGAAGTGCGGCCCACGAGGTCTCCTTTTCGATCACGGAAGGAGGAGCCGTTTCCCGCTCCTCCCTGTCGGTCGAAGGGCCTGGCCGGCTCGGCTGTAGCGCCTTCGACTCGGAGCATCGGATAGATACCACATCGGGCCCGGAGAGTAAAGGCCCTCCACTGCGTCACCCTATTCGGGACGATTCCTCTCGCGGAGCACCCCCGTCCGTGCTCACCGCTCCAAAGCGCTCTCAGGCATCAGCGGCTGCGCGCGGGCGGGGGGCCCCCGCTCCGCTGCGTCATCGTCCCTCGCCGAGCGGGAACAGGTGGGGACATGTCCCTCCGGTACGTGTCCCCCAAGCTAGAAAGCGTAGAACGCGTCGAGGACGGCCCGCCAGCGCTCCTCGGTCTTGGCGGCGATGAGCGCGTTGCGGAGGTCTGTCCGCCGGGCGTGGAGCTTCGCGTACTGCAGCCCGTAGTGGACGATCTTCTTGAATCCCCGCCCCGGGCCGTAGAACTCGCAGAGGAGGCGATAGTGCCGCAGGATCATCTCGCGCTGTTCGTCGAGGGGCGGGAGGTAAGGCTCGCGGCCGGCGGCGATGTCGCGGGCCTGCCGGAAGAACCAGGGGTTGCCGATGGCCCCGCGGGCGGCCAGGACCCCGTCGACACCGGTCTCTTCGAGCATCCGCAGGGCGTCGGCGGGCTTGAGGACGTCGCCGGAGCCGAGGATGGTCCGATCCGGGAACTCGCGCTTGAGGGCGGCCAAAAAGCCCCAATCGGCCCGGCCCGAGTACTTGCGCTCGACGGTTCGGGCATGGACGGAGAGGGCGGACGCTCCGGCTTCGAAAGCGCCGCGGACGATCCTCCAGAAATCCTCCGCGGTCCGGCCGTCCTCGTGGAAGGCGCGGCGAAGCTTGAGCGTCACCGGCCTGTGGGGGACGGCCTCGATGACGGCCCGGACGATGGCCAGCGCGGCCTCGGGTTCTTTCATGAGCGCCCCGCCTCGCCCGCGCGAAACGACCTTCCGGACGGGGCAGGCGAAGTTCAGGTCGACGACGTCGAACCCCATGGCGTCGAGGGCCGCGGCCGCCTGGGCCATGACCTCCGGCTCGTGGCCCATGATCTGTCCTCCGACGGGGTGGTCCGAGGGGTCGGTGGCCACCAGTCGCTTCTTCAGCCGGCCCTGGGCCAGGACCTGGCGGTCGAGCATGGCTTCCGTGACGCAATAGGGAGCGCCGAGCGAGCGGCAGAGGAGGCGGTAGGGGAGGTCGCTGTATCCGGCCAGAGCGCCCAGGGTCACCGGGAACCCGACCTCCAGCCCCCCGATGCTCAGTTGCTTCAGCTCTGCCGCCATGCGGCGTAGTTTATCAAGATATAAGAAGGGGTCAAACCTACTTTCTTACAAAAAGTGGAAAAAAGTAGGTTTGACCCCTTCTTAGGTGGCGAGGCGGACGAGGGTCCGCAGGAGGAGGTTGGCGCCTTTTTCCAGGTCCTCCCAGACGATGCGCTCGGCCGGCGAATGGCTGATTCCGTCCGGCGAGGGGACGAAGATCATGCCCACGTCGCAGGCCCCGGCCAGGATCTGGGCGTCGTGGCCGGCGCCGCTGGTGAGCTTCATCCACGGGGTGTGGAGCGATTCGCACTCCTCCTCCATGATCTTCACGATCCGCGACGGGACCACGACCGGCGTCGTCCGGTCGACGACCCGCGAAGCGAAGCCCAGGCCGCGGGTCGACGCGACGTCCTCGGCGATGGCGAAAATCTCTTTTTCGAGGACCTTCAGGGTCTCCTCCGACGAGCTCCGGAACTCGAGCGTGAAATCGGCCCGCCCGGGGATGATGCTGAACGAGCCGGGATGGAGCACGGCCCGGCCGACGGTCAACATGCTCCCGTAGTGCTTGGTGGCCACGTGCTGGGTCGCTTTGAGGGCGAAGTCGGCGAGGCCCAGGAAGGCGTCGTGCCTCAGCTCGAACGGCGTCGTCCCGGCGTGCGAGGCCTGTCCGACGAACGAGCACTGCCGGTAATGCTTGCCGGCGATCCTCTCGACGATGCCCACCGAAAGGCCTTCGTCCTCGAGAACGGGCCCCTGCTCGATGTGGAGCTCCAGAAAGGCCTCGAGCTCCGGCCGGTCCTTGTGAGCGCCCAGGATGCCGTCGGCCGTGAACTCCGTCCGCCTGAGGATGTCCTCGAACGGCAGGCCGAAGGACGTCCGTCCCTTGCGGATCTCGTTCTCGTCGAGCATCCCCATGAAGGCCCGGCTGCCCAGGAAATCACCGACCAGGTTGCCCTCCTCGTCGGTGAAAGAGGCGACCTCCAGGGGTCTCGCGGTCGGCACTTTCTCCTCGAGGATCCGGCGGAGGCACTCCAGCGCCGCCACGACCCCCGCCGCGCCGTCGAACATGCCGCCGTTCGGGACGGTGTCGATGTGCGAGCCGGCCATGACCGTCCGGCCCGCGCAGTCGATCCGGCCGAACTGGTTGCCGGCCCCGTCCTGGCGGTAACAGAGGCCGGCCTGCTCGATCTTGTCTCTCAGCCAGTTCCGGGCCTCGAAGTCGGCCGGGCTGAACGACGGCCGGCTGACGCCTCCGTGCTCGTCCCGCCCGATCTTCCCCAGTTCTTCGAGGTCATTCCTCAAACGCTCGATATTGACCTTGATGTCCATGGTGACCTCCCTCAGAACGGGGACACGTACCCCGAGCGCGTGTCCCCCCTAGAGCAGCGCTATCATTTCCCGGACGGCCCGGTCGATGCCGACGACAGCGGCCCGGGCGACGATGGAGAAGCCGATGCTGAGCTCCTCGATCTCCGGAATAGCCAGGATCGGCCCCAGGTTGTGGTAGTCGAGGCCGTGTCCGGCGTGGACCTCGAGCCCGATCGAGCGGGCGTATTCCGCCGCCCGGCGAACGGTCCCGAGGGCCCGGTCACGGGCCCGGCCGGGCTTGCGGTCCGCGTATTTGCCGGTGTTGATCTCGATAAGGTCGACCCCGATGTCCCCGGCCGCGGCGATCTCGTCAGGGTTGGTGTCGATGAAGATGCTCGTCCGGATGCCCGCCTTCCTCAGGGCCTTGACGTGCCTGTCGAGGGCCCTCCGGTTGGCCACGACGCTCAGCCCGCCTTCGGTCGTCAGTTCCTCGGGCCGCTCGGGCACGAGCGAAACGACGTCGGGCCGGACGGCCAGGGCGATCCTCTTCATCTCCTCCGTGGCCGCCATCTCGACGTTGAGCTTGGTCTTGACGGTCTCTCTCAGGAGCTGCAGGTCGCGCTCCTTGATGTGCCTCCGGTCATGGCGGATGTGACAGACGATGCCATCGGCCCCGGCCTGCTCGGCGAGCAGGGCGACCAGGACGGGCTCAGGCTCCGTCCCCTTGCGGGCTTCCCGCAGCGTCACGAAATGATCGATGTTGACGGCCAGTCTCATGCTCGTCTCCCCTGACGGGCCCGTTCGCTCAGGTCCCGTCCCCCAGATGTTTGCGCACCGCGTCGGCGACATGCCGGGCGCAGCTGTCGACCAGCTCCTGGTCGCCGGCCTCGACCATGACCCGGGCCAGCGGCTCGGTCCCCGAGTAACGGAGGTCCAGCCGTCCGTCATCTCCGAGCCGTTCGCGGACCGTCTCGACGGCCCGGCCGATCTCCGGGAACTCCCGGAAATCGACCTTCCGGCCGACCCGCACGTTGAGCAGGGTCTGCGGGTATTCCCGGTAATCCCGTACGAGCTCCGCAAGCCCCCGGCCCCGGGCGACCATGGCCTCGACCATCTTCAGGGACGTCAGGATGCCGTCGCCGGTCGGCAGGTCGTCGAGGAAAATAGTGTGCCCGGAGCGCTCGCCGCCGAGATTGGCCCCTCTGGCGATCATGCCCTCGTAGACGTACTTGTCGCCGACCTGGGTCCGCACGAGCTTCAGGCCGATCTCGCCGAGGGCCCTCTCGAGCCCCATGTTGCTCATCGTCGTCGCCACGACGCAATCGGACCGCAGGCGTCCGGTCTCCTTCATCAGATGGGCTTCGACGAACAGGGTGTGGTCGCCGGTCAGGAGCCGCCCCGTCTCGTCCGCGAACAGGGCCCGGTCGGCATCGCCGTCGTAGGCGACGCCCATGGCCGCGCCCGTCTCGACGACCGCCGCCGACAGGTTCTCGGGATGGAGCGACCCGCAGCCGAGGTTGATGTTGGTGCCGTCGGGCGCGTCGTGCAGGGGCACGACCTCGAACCCCATCTCCCGGAAGACGCGGGGCGCGACGGCCGAGCTCGCGCCGTTGGAGCAGTCGAGGACGACCTTGATCCTTTTCGGCGCGCCGTCCACCCGGACCCGGGCCTTCAAGTATTCGACGTAATCTTCGACCAGGCCTTCGGAGAAGGGGATGTCCGCCCCCTCGCCCGCTCCGCTGTCGAGGGCCCGGGCCAGCGCTCTCTCGAGCTCCTCCTCCCACTCGTCCGGGATCTTGATGCCCAGCGGCGAGAAGGCCTTGACCCCGTTGTCGCGGAACGGATTGTGGGAGGCCGAGATGACGACCCCCGCCCCGAACCCATGGGTCTTGGTCAGGTAGGAGATCGCGGACGTCGGGATGACGCCGGCCGAGACGGCTTGGCCTCCGGCCGCGAGAAGGCCCGAGGCGACGGCCCTCTCCATCCAGGGGCCCGATTCGCGGGTGTCGCGGCCCACGAGGACGCGCGGGGGCAGTCCCTTTTCGACCAGCAGGCCGGCCAGGGCCCGTCCGAGGGCCGAGAGAAACGGGGGGGTCAGCGGGTACTCCCCGGCGACGGCCCTGATCCCGTCCGTTCCGAAAAACTTCTTTCCCATGGCGTCGGCCCCTACTTCTTCTTGGCGGCCGGCGGTGCGGCGTCCCCGTCGACGGGCGCGACGTGGATCGTGACCCGGGCGCTGGTCTGGGCCGAGACGAGCCGCAGCTCCGCTTTGGGCAGGATGATGTCCACGTAGAAGACCGTGGTTTCCGAGAGGCCGGTGATGTTGACGGGGGCCGTCGTCACCGTGTCCTTGGCCGTGAGCTTGCTCTCCGGCCCGCGGACCGGGACCTTGGCCGGGACGACGTCGATGCGGGAAACCGCGAATCCCTGGGCCACTTTGCCCCAGGTCGCGGGGCTGATCTCGAGGGCCGCTTCCGCGGTTTTCTCGAGACGGATGGTGGCCTTGCTGGGCGTCACGTTGACTACCTCGGCCCCCGGCGGGGTGGCGAACATGGACTTGTTCAGCGGATATTCCTGCTGGTACACCGTGGCCCGCTCGAGGTCGAGGCGGGCGACGAGGTCCGACGGCGAGATCTCGGCGAGCATCCGGT
>JAWOHF010000102.1:0-9551 GCA_046496285.1 Candidatus Aminicenantota bacterium | reverse complement strand
AAGAAGCACAAGCCTCGCATGTATTACGCGGGCGGCGTGGGCCTTCTCGGCAAGTTCGATGCGGATCTGGCCATGGTTCTTAGAGAGGCCAAACGGCTGGGCGCGCTGACCTTCGTCGACGTCGTCTTCCCTTACCGCAAGTCGTGGGCCTTTATGCGAAAAGCCTGGCGATGGACCGACGTTCTCCATTGCAACGCCGATGAAGCGGCCTCGATCACCGGCCAACACGACCCGCTCCGGGCCGCCGCCGCCATCCGCCGCCTGGGTGCCGGATCGGTTTTCGTGACCATGGGCGGGGAGGGGTTGGTCGCCTCCGTTCCGGGAGCGGTCATCCGCATGCCGTCCTTTGCCGTCCGCGTCACGGACCCGACGGGCGCCGGCGACGCCTTCTCGGCCGGGCTCATCTTCAAGATCCACGAAGCCCTGGAAAAGGGCAGGAGCCTCGAAGAGATCTCGGCGGACGAATGGTCGGTGATCCTCGTTTACGCCTCGGCGTGCGGCGCGGTCTGCACGACGGGGATCGGGACGACGACGGCCGTCGACAAGACCAAGGTCGAGGCCCTCGTCCGTCGGCACGGCGGCGCCTTGGCCCGGTCCTCCCGAATTCAGGCGGCGCGGAACTCGTCGCGGGCTTCTCGTAAGGCCAGGACGTTGGCCGGGTCGCAGTCGTAGGCCACGACCCCGCATCCGAACAGGAAGCCGGGCCCTCGCCCCGCCTCCCGGAGGATGCGCAGGCCTTCCGCCCGGACCTCGTCCGGCGTTCCCCGATGAACGAGACGGGCGTCGACGTTGGCCCGCAGGGCCCGCCGCTCCTCCCGGCACCGCTTCCTGAAAAGCCCGAGATCCGACCCGGCGTCGCAAAGTAGCTGCGAGGCGCCTGTCCGCAACAGGTCCTCGAGGACGGGCGTCGTGTCCCCGCCGATGATCAAAGGCGTCTGCCGGGCGCCCGCCGTCCGCAGTCCCGGCACGACGATGTCCCGATAGACCGGCGCGACGAACTCGCGGAAGACCCGCGGCGAGGCCGCTGCCGGCGAGGCCTTGGAATCGAAGATGATGACCTCGACGCCCTTTTCGAGAAAAGCCCTCCCGAAGCCGACCGTCACTTGCGCCGAGAATTCGAGAAGGCGCCGGACGAACACGGGATCGTCCACCGTCGCCACAAGGAGGGCCTCGGTCCCGACGAGCGCCGAGGCCAGCGAGAAAGGTCCGGTCAGGGCGCCCCGGACGATGATCTCCCGCCCGATGTCCCGGTGGAGCCCGGCGGCCGTCTCGACCAGGAGCGGCATCCGGCCGGCCCGTCCCGGGTCCGGCAGGCCCAGCTTCCGCATCCCGGCCGGCCCGTCGAAAAGAGGCGCCGCCACGGCCGGCACGTCGGCCGAATCCTCGAAATATCTGACCTTGCACCCGAGGGCCTCGGCTTCGACGTTGTAGACGTCGATCCCGACGACGAGCATGTCGGGGTCGTAGGTCTCGAGCTCCCTCTCGAGACATTCGCGGAGGAGGCCGCCGTCGCGACAGACCTCCGAGGGGGACCGTCCGGCGAGGCGGGCCTTGTGTTCGTAGACGGCCGGAACGAAGGGAACGAGGTCGACGGGCTCGAACGCGCAGGCGCACTCGACCCGCTCGCGCTTGGTCATGGCCGTCAGATGAAGACCGTGCCGAGAGTGTAGATGGCGAAGGCGACCAGGGCCAGCCCCATGTAGAAGAGGAGCTTTCGGAACAGCTCGGCCCGGATCCGGGACTGCCGGCTGGACATGAACCGGACGAGCGAAACATACCAGGCGAAGGACCCCAGGCCGCAGGCCGCCGCGAACAGCGCCGCGGTCCATCCGCCGTGCTGGACGAGCCGGTGGCCGGTCACCGTGCCGGCCACGGCGATCCAGAACATGTAGAGCGTGGGGTTGGTCACGTAGAGCAGGAGGACGCCGAGGACGGGCTTGGGTGTCGCCGCCGGGATCTTGTCGCCCGCGCTGGGGATCTTGAACGTCCTGGAATCGCGGATGAGCTTGCGGCTGAGGAGAATGAGGATGGCGGCGGCGATGACCTTCAGAACGGGCCTGATGTCCGGGCCGATGCTGATCTTGAGCTCGAAGAATCCTGTCAGGGCGATAAAACAGGCCGTGATGTCGAGGAGAGAGGCCGTCGCTCCGGCGAGGAGGCCATGGAGGAAGTCCCGCTTGAGGGTCTGGGAGGCGACGTAGAGATTGATCGGCCCGACCGGCACGGCGGCCAGCAGCCCGACCAAGATCCCCAGAAGAACGAACATGCCCAAGCATATATCAAAAAGACCGCGGGTCCGTCAATTTCCCGCGACGGACTCCGGACGGAGGGGAGATCGAGGGGGGGGATGCCGGGAAGGGCAGGGGGCTTGCGAGGGGAGTCCCTACATCTTGGCCATGTGGGCCTCTTCGCCCTCCTCTTCCTCCTCGGCCTCGAGCTCGATGCCGAGCAGCTTGGCCGTGCCTTCGTAGACCATTTTCAGGGATTTCTTGGAGTCCTGGAGTTCGGCTAGGCGCTTGCGGACCTTCTGGAGCTCCTTCTCGACCTCTTCGTCGAGATGGTCCAGCTGGTTGCGGACCTCTTCCATCGTCCTCTTGTACAGTTCTTCCTGGTCTTTGCTCAGTGACATGTGTGGCTCCTATTCCATTGATTCCCCTGCCTCGTCTCCCAGCTTGAAGACGATGACGACGGGCATCCAGACCTTGACGTTGACGCCGTTCTTGCGCGCCGGTTCGAATTTCCATTTCTTCACGGCCGTCTGGGCCGCTTTTCCGAGCCCCCGGTCTTCCTTTATCCCTCTCAGGATGCCGGTGTCGACGACCTGGCCCGTTTCATCGATGAGGGCATTGACCGTGATCACGCCTTCGACGCCGAGCCTCAGGGCCCCCTGGGGATAGACCGGCTGCGCTCTCCTGACGACCGACGGCGGTTTGTCGACTTCGATGAGGTCCACGAGGTCCCCCTCCTTGACCGCCGCGACGGGAACGGGCGGGGCCTCGGAAGCGGCCGCGGCCGCTCCCGGGTCGGGGAGCACTGTCTGCTCTTGCTTGACCGGCGGCGGCTCGGGCTTTTTCTCCTCCGGTTTGTCCTCGACCGGCAGCTGCAGGGCGAGACCGGGATTGGCCGCCGGCTGGATCGGGGTGATCATGTCCGCCGCGAGCCTCTCCGCGCCTTCCGTCGTGGCCGCGGCTTCACTGACGACGCCGTTCCCGGCCGCTTTCTTCGGCGCGGGGTCGGCCGGTTTCGGCTGGGGCTTCTGCGCGGGCTTCTCTTCGGGAAGGGGCTCGGGGATCGTCTCGGGCGCTTGTCCCTCGGTCGTTCCCGGAAGCACCGCGGCGGCCACAGCGGGCACGCTCACCGGCACCGGCGGCTTGGGCTTGAAGAGGAGGAAGCCGGCGACGGCCAGGATGACGATCGCGACGCCTCCGGCCGCGAGGTACGGAAAGCCAGCTCGGCTTTTCTTTTCGTCGGCTTCGTCGAACAGGCCCGTGGGGATCTTCTGCCGCAATTTCGCGTCCTCGATGACCGACCGGCGAAGCTCGTCCGGCGCCACGGCCGGGGCCGGGCCATCCCAGGAGGGAGAGCGGCTCTCGGTCTCTTTCCTCTGCTCCAGCCGCGGTTTGGCCGCGGGAGGGGGCGCGGGTGCCGGAACGGCCGCGGGCGCAGGCCTCGGGGGGACCAACGAAGCGGGCTTGGGCCTTTCAACAGGAGGGGCTGCCGGCGGCGGGGCCGCGACCCGGGGCTTTTCCAGCGGTCGGGCCGGCGGTTGAGGCGGCCGGGGAGCTTCCCGCTGCGGAGCGGGCTTGGGCTTTTCGACGGGGGCGGGCTGAACGGCGGGCGGCCGTGGCGCAGCGGCGGGAGTTGGCTTCACGATGGGAGGGGCCGCGGGCGGGGCGGCGGCCTTGGGCTTGGGGGCCGGCGCTTTTTTCTTTTCGCCGCCGAGGTCCATATCGGCCAGCGCGGACTTCAGCATGTTGTCGATGTCGGCACCGTTGTTTCCGTTGTTCTTGTCGTCCCGGGGCGGCTCGGCCTGGACCTGCGGAAAGGATCTCAGAGCGGCCGTGACGAGGTCGATCTCGTCGGCGTCCGCGTTGGCCCTGGCGTCCTTCTTCTTCTCGGACCTGGCCGGGGGGACGGACATGATCTTCGGGACGTCCTTCTCGAGCTGCTCGAGATCCAAGGCCCAGCGAGCGTCCTCCGCCGGCGGCTTCGGCTTTTCGGGCTTGCGGGGCGCGGGGGCGGCGGCTTGCTGCAGGGCGGCGGCCGAGGCCGAGGCCTCGGCATAGCCGGGGTCCAGGTCGGGGTCGGGCTGCGGCTCCGGTTCCGGCACCGGTTCGGACTTCCCGATCACGGCCTTGATCGAGGCCAGGATCTCGGCGATCTTCAGGGGCTTTTCGAAGTATTCCGAAGCCCCGTAGGAGCGGAGCGCTTCCGTCCTGTAGACACGGTCCTTGTAGACCCCGGTCATGATGAAGACGGGCACCCGCCGTTCGTGAATGGAGGTTATCCTCTGGCAGAGCTCGAATCCGTGGATCTTGGAGAGCATGGCCTCCATGAGGACGAGGTCCGGGTCTTCCTGGTTGTACTTGTCCCACGCGACCTGCCCGTCGCCGGCCAGAGTGACCTCATAGCCCTCTCCGGTCAGGATCTGCTGGAGAGAGGCCAGAGTGCTCTGGTCATAATCGACGACGAGGATCTTTTTCATGCCCATCCAAATCGACCTTTCACCGTCCCCGTGGTCCCGGGGGCCGAACCCGATCGGCCTCCCGACGGACGCTCCGGAAGGCGGTGCCTTTGGTACGGGACCATTTTTTTCTCACCCCTCGGCCCGGTCAATCACCCCTATAGGTGATTTGGAGGATGATTTCCCCCCGGGGGCGGGAGGAAAGCCGAAAGAGGCCGCTATTTCCTGCGGCGCTCGATGAGGATCTGGAGGATCTCCAGCTCGTCGGAGTCGAACCAGATCTTGGAGCAGGACAGGCACTTGTCGACCGGGATGAAATACTGGTAGTTGTACGGCCGGGCGGCCATCCTGTATCCGCAGCTCGGGCAGGCGACGCCTTTCGAGAGGGCGCCCTCGATCTTGAGCTTTTTGAGCGGGTTCAGCTTGAAGCGCTCCTCGACCTCGCCGGCTTTCCGGACGAGGGCCTCCGAGAACGCGACCTCCCGCCGGGCGATGATCTTGTCGATGCAGGCCATGTCCACGAGGCGTCCGTGGCAGCGGCGGCAGGCCTTGATAGGGACCCCCTCGTAGAAGGCCTCGGCGAGCGCGACTCGGCAGCGCGGACAGAGGTTCTCCCGGCCCGGGGACAGGTGCCGCTTGCGGGCCAGGCGGCTCATGGCGGTCCTGAGCTGGGGGAACTCGCGGGCCTTGGCCTCGATCCCTTCCTGGACGTGCTTGACGAGCATCAGGGACGAGAACCGGGGCCGGCCGATGAGTTCGCCCGTGGTGAAAGGGCCTTCCCACTTTTCTCCGCCCGGCGCGGCCAGCAGCCAGACGGGCGCTTCCTCGGCCGGGGGGGTCGCCGCCGGGCCGCTCGGGGCGCCTTCCGCGAAGAGCTCGAGCTGGCATTCCTTGAGCTCCTCGAACGAGTGCAGGACGCCGCGGGCCCGCTCCCGGGCCTCCTCGTTCTCCCAGACGGCGTCGATCACGGATTGGGGCTTTTTCCGGGCCATGGCCGCCAGGACACCGATGCGCTTCATGAGCGGGGGATGGGAGCTGAAGATCCTCCCCAACAGGCCTTCGGACGTGTCGCGGGAATCAGGGCGGACGATGAACAGCGGAGTGTAGCTGAGAGAGAAATCCCCGACGAAGGAGTTCTTGACGTGGGCCTTGTAGACGGCCCGGGCCAGCGATTCGGGGGCCCGGCAGAGCTCGACGGCCGCGGCGTCGGCCAGCAGCTCCCGTTCCCGGCTGATCAGGGTGCTGAGGAGATGCATGATGAGGGCCGACAGGCTGACCGCGAGATAGAAGAGCACGGGCGGGAAGACGGCGCCCTCGCCGCGCCCGGATCTCGAGTCGCGCGGGTCCTCCCGCTCGGGCTCGAGGGCTTCCCGGAGCTTCTCGAAGAGGTTGGCCAGGGAACAGACGAGAGTCATGTAGGCGGCGTCGCCGCGGGCGATGTGGGCCAGCTCGTGGGCGGCGACGGCCTGAAGCTCGTCGCGTGTGCCCTCGGCCAGCAGTCCCTCGGTGACGGCCACGGCCGGGGTGCCGTCCTCCTCCATGACGGCCAGGGAGTTGATGGCGAAGGACGGCAGGACGTAGGTGTTGACCCGGGGCAGGCCGGCGGAGATGCGGATCTCGTCCACGGTGTTGATGAGCTGTTTGTGATAGCGATCGGCGGCGTCCGGGGTCCGGGCTTGGAGGCGGTGGAGGATGAACCGGGGTCCGTTCCTGCGGGCGTCCTGAAAATGAAGGAAGGCGACGAGAGAAGCGGCGATGCCGTTGAACAGCAGGAAGCGGGGCCAGAAGGCCGGCGAGCCGAGCGTCTCGCGGCCGAGGAACAGGCCGAAGCTCCAGAGCAGGGTCAGCGTGACCAAGCCGATGGCGAAGAAGTGGAAGAGGAGGACGAAGGCGAACAGGAACAGGCTCCGGGACTTCTGGCGCTCCTGGATGTCGTAGAAGTCGCGGGGCGGCTTGGGCGTCGTCTTGACGGTCGTCTTGGGCATCGGTCCTCGGGCATCATAACGGATTCCCCTTCGGACCGTCAATCGCGGACACGTTCTCTGGGCTCGGGACGTTCCTCTCGCGGAGCACCCCCGGCCGCGGAAGAGCCTCGGGGTATCGTCTCCGTCCCGCTGTCCGGCTGAATCACCGCTTCATGCTCCCGTCCACGACAACCCTGCGGCCCTTTTTCGCGGCCTCCATCCGCATCTTCTCCGAAGCTTCTCCGTTTCCGGTCGGCGAATGGGGACATGTACCTCTGGTACGTGTCCCCCGGTTGTAGAAAAAGGCTTTGACGGGGGGGACAGGGATATGTACTCTTTGTCCATGTCCCCATTCCCCCTGTCAAGGAGGTTCCCCATGACGCCGTTCCGGAGAACAGGCCGCGCGGCGGCCTTGATCATCGCCCTGTCCTTCGCGCTCGCCCTGGCCGGGCCCATGCTCTTCGGCCAGGCGAAAAAGGCCCTGACGTTCACCGACATGATGAAGTTCCGGCACTTGCAGAACCCCGTGCTCTCGGCGGACGGCCTGTGGGTGGCCTTCGCCTCCCAGCCCGACCGGGGCGACGGCGAGGGGCTGGCCGTCCACGTCCGGACAGGCCAGACCTACAGCGTCGAGCGCGGGGCCCGGCCCGTTCTCTCCGGCGACGGCCGCTGGGCGGCTTTCGCCGTCCTGCCCAAGGCCGCGGACGTCGAGAAGGCCGGCAAGGACAAGCCCAAGCCGGGGATGGCCCTGGTCGACCTCGGCTCGGGAAGCGTCCATGAGGTCGCCGGCGTAGAGCGCTTCGCCTTCTCGGAGGACGGGGCGTGGCTGGCCTGCCACCTGTTCAAGGAAGACAAGAAGGATGCCAAGCCGGAGGCCAAGACCGGGGACAAGCCCGCCGCGGCCGCCGAGGCCAAGGCCCCCGCGCTCGAGACGGGCGGCGAGCTCATCCTGCGGCGGTTGGCGACGGGCGAAGAGACGAGGGTCCCGTTCGTCACCTCGTTCGCCTTCGACAAGGGCTCGACGCGCCTGGCCTACGCGACGGGCCACCCGGACGGGAAGTCCAACGGGGCCTTCCTCCGCGAGCTGGCCAAGCCCGGCCTTCCCGAGGTCAGCCTCCACGCCGCCGAAAGGGCGGCCTACAGGAACCTCTCCTGGTCCGAGGCCGAGGGCCGCCTGGCGTTCGTCGCCGGGACCCAGGACGACAAGGCCCGGGTCCGGTCCTGCTCCCTGTGGCGCTGGGAGGCGAGGACGGGCCGCGCGGTCGAGGCCGTGCCCGCCGCAGCGGCCCCGGCCGGGTGGATCGTCCCGGCCAAGAACACGCTCGCCTGGAGCAAGGACGGACGGCGCCTCTTCTTCGGCCTCAAGCCGGCGGACATGGAGGAGCCTCCCGATCCGGAAAAGAAAGACGACAAGGAAGCGTCCGCAGACCTGTTCGATTGGGATGCGATCCTCTCCAAGCGGGAGGTCGACGTCTGGCATTGGAACGATCCGCTGATCAACTCCCATCAGAAGAAGATGTGGAACTGGACCAAGGACAAGACCTACGCGGCCGTCCTCCACGCCGACTCCGGCCGCGTCGTGCCGCTGGCCGACAAGGACATGCCCGACGTCGAGACCGGCGACCAGGCCCGGCACGTCCTGGGCGCCTCGGACGTTCCTTATCTCAAGGAGGTCACCTGGGACGGGAGCTACCGGGACGTCTTTCTCGTTAACCTGGCCGACGGCTCCCGCAAGAAGGTCCTCACCAGGCATGCGGGCCGGCCCAGCCTCTCGCCCGGCGGCCGGGCCTTCGTCTATTATGAGCAGCGGGACTGGCACCTTCTGGACACGACGACCGGCAAGACCGTCAACCTGACGGCCGGGCTCGGCGTCCCGTTCGCCGACGAGGACCACGACACGCCGGACGAGCCGCGCGGCTACGGCGTGGCCGGCTGGATGGCCGACGATTCGGCCGTCCTGATATACGACAAGTTCGATCTCTGGCGGTTCGACGTCCCCCTGGGCCGGGCCGTCAACCTGTCGCGAACGGAGGGCCGCAAGACGCGGACCCAGTTCCGGGTCGTCCGCCTCGACCGCGAGGCCCCCGGATTCGGCCGCGACGAGAGGCTGCTTCTCTCGAGCGTCAACGAGCGCGACAAGAGGGAGGGCTTCTGGGCGGCCCGCGTTGGGACGCCCGGCGTCACCAAGCTCCTCGAGGAGCCGCGCAAGTTCACCTTCGTGGCCAAGGCCAAGAGAAGCGACACGCTGCTCTACACCCGGCAGAGCTACGAGGAGTTTCCCGACCTCTGGACGGCGGGGCCCGATCTCTCTTCTCCGAAGAAGCTGACCGACCTCAACCCCCAGATCAAGGACTTCGCCTGGGGGACGGCCGAGCTCGTCGAGTGGGCGAGCACGGACGGCGTCCCTCTCCAGGGCGTGCTGATCAAGCCCGGCAACTACGAGCCGGGCCGCCGCTACCCGGTCATCGTCTATTTCTACGAGCTGTTCTCCCAGCGCCTCCACGAGTTCAACCAGGTCGTCGTCAACCACCGGCCATGCTTCCCGTTCTACGCCAGCAACGGCTACGCCGTCTTTCTCCCCGACGTGCGCTTCGACATCGGGCTGCCCGGCCCGTCCGAGGTCAAGTGCCTCGTGCCGGGGGCCCAGAAACTCGTCGACATGGGCGTCGCCGACCCGGCCCGGATCGGGCTCCACGGGCATTCCTGGAGCTGCTACGGGACGGCCTATGTCGTCACCCGGACGGACTTCTTCGCCTGCGCCATCGCCGGCGCGCCCGTGGGGAACATGACCAGCGCCTACAGCGGCATCCGCTACGAGTCCGGCGTCGCCCGGCAGATGCAGTACGAAAAGCAGCAGAGCCGCATCGGCGGCAGCCTCTGGGAAAAGCCCGGGCTTTACTGGG
>JAWOHF010000099.1:0-15617 GCA_046496285.1 Candidatus Aminicenantota bacterium | reverse complement strand
GGCCAGGACTATCTCATCCTGGAAACGAAGGGCAAAGGCCACTTCGTCGGCGCCGTCCTCGGCGTGCGAATGCGCAGCCCGGCCTGGTTCGGCGAAGGGGACGAGAAGATCACCATCGACGGCGAGACGACCCCTTCGATCTGGGGCACGGGGACCGAGGATTACTTTCTTTCGGCCTGGGGCCTGGAGAGGACCCTGACGCCCTATTTCGGGGTGCCGTTCTTCGACCAGCGGACGATCGGCGGGCACGTCAGCTCCTACCGTTGGCATCTTTACGACCCGGTCGTCTTCAACACCGGCATCAAGGTCACCATGGAGCACATGGGCTGGATGTCCGAGGACGAGAATCCCGAGTACAAGGCCACCAGCTGGAACGAGCGCGAGGACGATTATTCCAGCGTGGCGTTCTGGTATCAGACAGGCGAGCCGACTTTCGGGGAGAGGGCGCCGGGGGCGGGGGACAGGCGCCTGCCCGTCCTGGACAGGGCCGTCGTCCGGGCCCGCGACTTCGCCGCGTCCCAGAGGCATGCCGCGGGCGAGCTGCGGGTCGCCGAAAGCGCTTTCTACGGCGGCGGCGTCCTCGTCTTCCGGCCGTCCCGCGCGGCCGGGACCTGGCTGGAGTTCCCGGTCGAGGTCGGGGCCAAGGAGCCCTTGCGGTTGGCGGTCAACGCCGAGCGCTCCCCGGACGGCGGCCTTTATCAGGTCTTTCTCGACGGGGTGAAGATCGGCCGGCCGCTCGACTTTTTCTCGGAGGAACCTTCCGAGTGGACCTTCCACCTCATCGACTTCTGGCCCGAACCGGGACGATACGTCCTGCGGCTCGAGAACGTCGGCAAGGACCCGAAGAGCACCGGTTACGCTTGCGGCGTCGAGTCCGTCCGGCTGCTCGAACGTCGGCCCCGGGTCGCCGAGTATGGCCACGACAAGGACAAGGACTGGCGCAAGGCCCCGATCCTGTATTATTGATGTCTGTCCTATATTGAGGACACCACATACCCTGCGGGTCGGGGAGGACGGTCACGAATTTCCTCGCCGGGGGCTTTTATTATCCCTATAAATAATTTGGAATAAATAAGATGTATGAAAAATTCAGGGATCCTCCACCTCCTGGCACGGCTCTTGCGAAAGACCATGGCGGAATGAGAACGAGAACCGAGGAGGATGAGCCATGAAGAGCAGATGGTCGTCCCTGATGATCCTGGCGGTGCTCTTGGCGGGCGCCATTTCCTGCTACCGTCCATACGGACATCGCTTCTATCCCAACGCCCCCCGTTTCGAGCCCACCGATCCGGCCCAGGTCCGCCTTCTGAGGAACGAGCCGCGCCGCGACCATATCCAGTTGGGTGAAGTCCGGCTGCGGCCAAGCCGGGGCATGGACCGCCGATATGTCGAAGGCCTCTTGCGCGAAAGAGCGGCCCTGATGGGCGCCGACGCCCTGGTCATCGTCGTCGACCGGTACTTCCGCGACCGCGTCGTCTACAGTTACTGGCGCGGGCCGGGAGTCGTTTACGAGAGGCACATCGTCGGCATCGCCATCCGCTACACGCGGCAAATGGGGCCTCGCTCGGATCGTCGGTGAAGCACGCGCGGGCGATTGGACCCGAAACTCGCATCGCAGGCCAGGACCGAAAGGTCGTCGCGTCTCTCAAGCCCTCCCAGAGCGTTTTGGCTTGACAATCGCCTCCACCTCGGCTAATTAATGATTGATCATGGGGGCATCTTGTTCGCCTCCTCTTGATTCCTTTGTTTGATTGATCAATGGAGGAAGCATGAGGAGATCATTTCTTCTCTCAGCCGCGGTCTTGGGCGTATCGATCGTTTTCTTGGCGCTTGGAACGAGATCCCAAGCGCCCCCGCCGCTCTCTGAGCGGGTCGGTGTCGAGACTTCGCCTTCCGTGCGCGTCGATCCCGATTTCGGCAAGATCGCGCTCCACTTCATACCCAACCGGGGCCAGATAGGAGGTTCCGCGGTCTTCTATGTCCAAGGGCGCGACAAGACGATCTGCTTTGCGCCGGAAGGATTGACATTCGTCCTGAGCCGAATGCCGGAGTCGGAAGAGGGGCACACGGGCCAAAAGTCCGACGCAGGGGATCCTGGGATCCGAGGACCTTGGACGCGCCGGGCAGGATGGCCTCTGTCTGGCGTTCATTCGGCCGTTCCATCGTTCGAACGTTGGGTCGTCAAGCTGGATTTTGTCGACGCCGATCCGGATGCGGTCCCCGTCAGCCTGGAAGATTCCGGGGCGGTCGTTTCGTATTTCCAGGGAAAAGCGGAGAGCTGGAAAGCGGGGATTCCGGCCAGCTCCGAGATCATCTACCGGGGCCTCTGGCCGGGGATTGACCTTGTCTACTCCGGGACCGTCAGCCGTATGAAATACGAGTTCATCGTCCATCCCGGGGCTGATCCTTCGAAGATCAGGCTGGCCTATCGGGGAGCCGACCGCGTGGCATTGACAGAGGGCGGACAGCTCCAGGTCGAGACGCCTCTGGGAGGGTTCACGGATGATGTGCCAACGGCCTGGCAGGAGATCGGAGGGGGAACAACGTCCATCGAGGCGGCCTATGACCTGTGTTCGCTTGAAGGCGATCGGCACATCTGGGGATTCAAAGTGGGCGAATACGACCGCGCGCGGACGTTGATCTTGGACCCGGCGGTCCTCGTTTACTGCGGATTCATCGGGGGGGGCAATACGGAATACGGCAGTGGAATCGCCGTCGACAATGCCGGCAACGCGTACGTCACCGGATATACATGGTCTGACGAATCGACGTTCCCTGTGACGATCGGGCCGGACTTAGCCTGCAATGGCAACCATGACGTCTTCGTGGCCAAAGTCAGCGCGGGCGGCACGGAGCTCATCTATTGCGGCTTCATCGGCGGCTCGCTCGGAGAGATGAGCTACGATATCGCGGTGGATGCCGCAGGCTGTGCCTATATCACCGGGTACACAGGGTCCGATGAATCGACTTTCCCCGTGACGACCGGGCCGGACCTGACCTACAACGACTATGCGGACGCGACCGGGTATGCAGACGCTTTCGTGGCCAAGCTCAATCCTTTCGGCACGGCCCTCGAATATTGCGGCTACATTGGAGGCGGATATCACGAAGAGGCCTGCGGGATCGCCGTCGATGTTAACGGCTGCGCGTATGTCGTTGGATACGCTTGGTCATCAGAGGCGACATTTCCGGTATTGGTCGGTCCTGACCTGAGTCACAATGGCGACAACGACATCTTCGTCGCCAAGGTTTCCTCTGACGGGGCTTCCCTTGAGTACTGCGGCTATATCGGCGGCCAGGAGGGAGACTATGGATATGCGATCGCCGTGGACGGCTTGGGCCAAGCCTACGTCGCGGGTGGCACATTGTCCAACGAGTCCACGTTCCCGGTCCTGGTGGGCCCGAGCCTGATCTATAAAGGGCTTGATTTTCGAGGGGACGGCTTCGTGGCCAAGATCGCGGCTTCCGGAGAACATCTCGTCTATTGCGGGTACCTCGGGGGGAGCGACGAAGAGGGGATCAGCGGGATCGCCGTGGATGATTCCGGTCATGCTTATGTTTCGGGATATACGGCATCCGACGAGTCGACATTCCCTGTCGGAACGGGGCCCGATCTGACGCATAACGGGGGATACGACGTGTTCGTGGCCAAAGTCGCAGATTCTGGAATAGGGCTTGTCTATTGCGGCTATATCGGGGGAGACGGCAATGACGGTGGAGGGAGGATCGCTTTGGACGGATCCGATTGCGCGTATGTCGCCGGATCCACCGATTCAAGCGAGACGACCTTTCCGGTGACGGCCGGTCCGGGGCTGACCTATAATGGCGGTTTCGGCGACTGTTTTGCGGCCAAGTTGGATCCCTCCGGCCGAATGCTCGTCTACTGCGGATACATCGGAGGGGATGATGTTGAAGGATGCATGGGGATAGCTGTCGACAACCAGGGGGGAGCCTATCTCGCCGGATATACTTTTTCGACCGAGGCCACCTTTCCCGCGACGGTCGGACCCCAGGCGACCGCGAGCGGAGGCGGGGATGCTTTCGTCGCGGCCATCTCACCATTTGCTCCCGAGGTCGCTTTTTCCATTAGCGCCGCGCCCTCGAGCGCGACGGTCACGGCCGGCCAATCCGCGACATTTGCGATCCAAGCGACGCCCCAGTACGGTCCCGTCGACTCCACCATCACGCTCTTGGCCTCGGGCCTCCCACGGGGGTGCACCGCCTCATTCGCCCCGGCCGGCATAACTCCGGGAGCCGCGCCGGTCTCATCCACGCTGACCCTGAGGACGACGGCGCGTTCGTCATCGGCGGGGGGCGGGGTTCTTGCTGCTTACGGGTGGGCGCCGCCGGCCTGGGGCCTTCTCCTTGTATTCCCTGTCGTCTGCTTGTTGGCCCTCAACTTTTCGTGGGTTCAAGGGCATCTCCGGCACCGCTGGGTCCTTGCGGGGTCAATCGTCTGCCTGATCGTTCTCCTCGGCGGCTGCAGCGCCGACGGGGGAGGGAATACCCCTAGCGCCGGGACTCCGGCCGGGACCTACACCATCACGGTCCAGGGAGTATCCGGAAGTTTGGCGGCATCGACCCAGGTGACGCTCGACGTCCGATAGGGGAAAAAGGTTCCTGCAGCGGGTGGCCGGGTCCCGCGGTCCGCGCTTGACACCTTCCGCCGCAAGCCCTAATATCTCTGAGAGTTCGGGCCGCCTCTCGATCGGCACGGATCCCGTTCCCAAGCTTGCGAAGCGGCCCATTCCCGGGAGGACAATATGATCAAGAGCGCCAAAGGGTCCAGGAAAGGCACCATCGGCATTCTCACCGGCGGCGGGGACGTCCCCGGGCTGAACCCGGCCATCCGGGCCGTGACCCTGCGGGCCATCCACGAGGGGTACGACGTCATCGGCATCCGCCGGGGGTGGGCCGGGCTCATCGATATCGACCGGGACCAGGGTGTCCGCGATGTGGAATGCTGCGATTCGTTGACGGAGGAGATCGTCAATAAGACCGGGCGGACGGGCGGCACCTTCCTCCACACCTCTCGGACGAGGCCCTCCGCCATCCCGGCCGTCAACGTCCCCGTCCATCTCCGCGACAAGTACAAGGACGACAACAACGACCTGACCGAGGAAGTCCTCAAGAACATCGAGTTCCTGGGCATCGATTGCCTCATCCCGATCGGCGGCGACGACACGCTCAGCTACGCCGTCACGCTCCATCAGAAGGGGGTCAAGGTCATCGCCATCCCCAAGACCATGGACAACGACGTCCCCGGGACGGATTACTGCCTGGGGTTCAGCACGTGCGTCACGCGGACCATCGCCCTGGCGAATTCCCTGCGGACGACGGCGGGGTCGCACGAACGTTTCCTCGTCCTCGAGGTCTTCGGCCGCTACGCCGGCTTCACCTCCCTCCTGCCGACCATGGCCGGGGCCGCCAACCGCTGCCTCATCCCCGAGCACAAGTTCGACATGGAGCGCCTTTGCGAGCTGATGACCGAGGACAGGGCCGACAACCCCAGCCGCTATTCCGTCGTTCTCGTCTCGGAAGGGGCCGTGCCGGCGGGCGGCGAAATGGTCTTCGCCGGCGAAGAGAAGGACATGTACGGGCACAAGAAGCTCGGAGGCATCGGCGATCTCATCGCCGACGAGCTCAAGAACCTGTCCCCGAAGTACAACGCCGGCCGCCGCATCAACGTCATCAACCAGAAGCTCGGATATCTCGTGCGCGGCGGCGACCCCGACGCCGTCGATTCGATCGTGCCCATGGCCTACGGCAACCTGGCCCTGGACCTGATCCTCGACAACAAGTCCGGGCGCATGGTCTGCCTGCGGAGCGGCGAATACGACGACGTGCCCATCGACATCGTCGTCAGCCGGAAGAAGATCGTCGACGTCGACAAGTATTACGACCGGGGCCGGCTCCGCCCCGCTTACAAGAGCTTCCGTAATAAGCCGCTTTTCATCATGACCAGCGAGTGAGCGAAGGAGGACAGCGCACCATGACACCTTCAAGGATCGCGTGCATCGCCCTTGTCGCCCTGATCTCCGCGGGCGCCGCCCCGGCGGCCCCGTCGGCCGCGGCCCAGGCCGGGAGCTACGGACAGCTTCCCGGCGTCTGGGACGCCCGGACCGATGACGGGGCCTTCAAGTTCGTCTTCGAGTTCTCCGTGGAGGACGGCCGGCTCGTCGGCAAGTACACCGGCCAGTCCGGATCGGTGCCGATGAAGGACCTGGCGTTCAAGGACGGCGTCCTGACCTTCTCGGTCGACCTCAGCGGCATGGCTATCGATTTTACGGCCTCCGTCGTTGAAGACCACATGACAGGCACCCTGAGCCTGCAATTCGGGGAAGCCGCCTTCGCCGGGACCAGGCGAAAAGGGGCATGATCCTCCGGCGGCTCGGCGGCCTCGGCCTCATCGCCGCGGCGGCCGTTCTCTCCGTCCCGGCCCCGTCCGCCGGCCGACCGCAGGGCCCTGCGGACGACCCCCGGACCGTGCGGGCGATCGTCGCCGTGCGGGCCGACGAGCCCATCACCATCGACGGCGTCCTCGACGAGGCCGTCTGGCGCACCCCCGGCTTCGGGGAGTTCACCCAGCGCGACCCGTTCGACGGCCGCCCGGCCAGCGAGCCGACCACGGTCTGGGTGGCCTTCGACCGCAAGTCCCTCTACGTCGCCGCGAGGATGGCCGATTCCGAACCGTCGCGCATCGTCGGCCGCTTGGGACGAAGGGACGAGCAGGTCGAGTCCGACTGGTTCGACTTCGGCGTCGATCCCTATCGAGACCGCCGGAGCGGGTACTACTTCGGGATCAATCCCTTCGGCTCGATCCAGGACGGGACCCTGTCGAACGACGAGAAGACCGACGCGACCTGGGACGGCGTCTGGGAGAGCGCCGCGCGGATCGACGACCGCGGTTGGACGGTCGAGGTCCGCATCCCCTTCGACCAGCTCCGCTTCCGGAAGCAGGATGTCCAGGTCTGGGGCATCAACTTCCAGCGGATCGTCAAGCGCAAGAACGAGGAGAGCCATTTCGCCTGGGTCCCGAAGGGCGAGAGCGGCCTGGTCTCGCGCTTCGCCGAGCTCACGGGCCTGGCCGGCATCGACTCCGGGCGGCGGCTCGAGGCCTCTCCCTTCGTTGTGTCGAGGGCGGCCTTCAGCCCGGAGGTGGCCGGCGATCCCTTCCGAACGGGGCGGGAGCTCGCGGCCGGCGCGGGCTTCGACCTCAAGGCCGGACTGAGCAGCAACCTGACCTTCGATCTCTCGGCCAACCCCGATTTCGGCCAGGTCGAGGTCGATCCCGCGGTCATCAACATCAGCGACCAGGAGACCTATTATCAGGAGAAGCGCCCATTCTTCATCGAGGGCGCCAGCCTGTTCGAATTCGGACGGGGAGGGCCCAACGTCAGCCGTTCGATCGGTTGGACGGACCCCGCCCTTTTTTACAGCCGGCGCGTCGGCCGCCAACCTCAGGGAAGCTATGACGGGGAGGGGTACGCGGACTTCCCGGACTGGACGACCATTCTGGCCGCGGCCAAGGTAACGGGCAAGATCGGCCGGGGCTTCAACCTGGGCCTGGTCGGGGCCCTGACCGAGCGCGAGTACGCCCGGGTCGATCTCGACGGCGACCGGTTCGGCATCGAAGTCGAACCCTTCTCCTCCTACGGCGTCGCCCGCGGCCTCAAGGAGTTTGGGGACGGGCGAAGCGGTCTCGGCCTCATGGCCACGGGGGTCAGGCGAAACCTCGGCGACCGGCCGTTGGAGGACCGGCTCAGCCGGAGCGCCGTGGCCCTGGGCATCGACGGCTGGACGTTCCTCGACAAGGACCGGGGCTGGGCCTTGGCCGGATGGGCCGGCCTGACGTCGGTCCGGGGCAGCGCGGAGGCCATGACCCGGATCCAGCGGTCCTCCCTTCACTATTTCCAGCGCCCGGACGCCGACTGGGTCGAGGTCGACGAGACCGCGACCTCGCTGGGCGGCTGGGCGGGGCGCCTCTACCTCAACAAGCAGAAGGGGAACATCGTCTTCAACGCCGCGCTGGGGGCCATGTCCCCCGGGTTCGAGGCCAACGATCTGGGCTATCACCTGCGGGGGGATGTCGTCAACGGGCATGTCGAGGCCGGCTACCGGTCTTTCCACCCGGGTCGGACGTTCCGCAGCTGGACGGCCACGGCCTCCTACTACCGGAATTACGATTTCGGCTGGAACAGGGTGGGCGAGTACATATACCTCGACGGCAAGGGCCAGTTCCTCAATTACTGGACGGCCGCCCTCCACCTCGACTACGAGCCGCGTAAGTACAGCCACTACCTGACCCGGGGCGGCCCCATGGCCCTTTACCCGGAGGGGGCCACGGTCCGTCTCAACCTGGCCGGCGACGACCGCAAGCCTTTGGTGGCCAAGGTCAGCGCGTTCTACCGCTGGCATCCGACCGGAGGCCGCACCTGGTCATTCGGGGCCGGGCTGACCTGGAAGCCGGGCCCGAACTTCAGCCTGTCCGTGGCCCCGGGCTACTCGTTCCGCTTCGCGGAGGGCCAGTGGGTCACCCGTATCGTCGATCCGCTCAAGACCTCGACCTACGGCGTGCGCTACGTCCTCTCCGACATCGATCAGAAGACGCTGCCGGTCGAGATCAGGCTCAGCTGGACGTTCACGCCGCGGCTAAGCCTGCAGGCCTATCTCCAGCCGTACGTCGGGACGGGCGATTTCTACGCGTTCAAGGAGCTCAGCGCCGCGCGGACCTTCGATTTCGACTACTACGGCGAAGGGGATTCGACCTTGGACTTCGCCGACGGCGTGTACACGGCGGACCCGGACGGCGAGGCCGGACCGGCCGCGCCGTTCAGCTTCCGCGATCCGGACTTCAACCTCAAGTCCCTGCGGGGGACGGTCGTCCTGCGCTGGGAGCACCGGCCCGGGTCGCTCCTCTATCTCGTCTGGACGCAGCGCCGGGCCGACCACGCCCATCCCGGCGACTTCGATCTCTGGCGGGACCTGGGCGACCTGTTCCGGGCGGCCGGGGACAACGTCTTCATGCTCAAGTTCTCCTACCGCTTCGAGTTGTAGTTACCGTCCTGTCTTCGCGTCAGGCCCGCGAGATCTGAGTCAACGCTTGAGGCGGACCTCGGTCGCCCCCCAGCCGCCTCCGCCCAACCCGGCGTCCTTGAAGCCGGCCACGTGGGGGTTTTTCTCGAGGAGGCGATGGACGATGCCCTTGATCGTCCCGGTCCCCTTGCCGTGGATGATGCGGAGGTCGAGGATCCCCCGGCGGAGGCACTCCTCGATGTATTCGGGGACCAGGTCCTTGACGTCCTTGGGGCTGAAGGCGTGAAGGTCGAGCACGCCGTCGACGGGGAGAACGACGGGGGAGACGGGGTCCTTCAAGATGCGACCTCTCCAGAGGATTCTAGCCCAAATCGGACGCCGTGGGAACCGTCCGGCCCCGATTTGACATCGGAAACGCGGCGGTGATAGGTTAATGGTCCTTGATCCGCGAATCCCGTAAGGAGGGCCTTCCCGTCATGAAAAACGCCAAGATCAGATCTCTGAAGCTGTTCATGCTTCTGGCCGTAACCGGCCTCGTCGCTTCGACCCTCGTGTTCCAGGCCGGATGCGCCCGGCCCGAGACGGCGACCGCCGGCCTCCAGCCGCCCGTGGCCGAGATCATCCCCGAGAACCTGACCATTCACGGCCACACCCGCGTCGACAACTACTACTGGCTCAACGAACGCGAGAATCCCAAGGTCGTCGAATACCTCCAGGCTGAGAACGACTACACCCGGGCCGTCATGGAGCCCACGGAGGCCCTCCAGGAGAAGCTCTACGACGAGATCGTCGGCCGCATCAAGCAGACCGACCAGTCCGTTCCCTATCGCTCCGAGGGGTACTACTATTACTCGCGCTTCGAGGAGGGCAAGGACTACCCCCTCTACTGCCGCAAGAAGGGCAGTCTCGAGGCCGACGAGGAGATCCTCCTCAACGTCAACGAGATGGCCGCCGGCCACGACTACTACTCCGTCGGCGGACTCGCCGTGAGCCCCGACAACACGCTCATCTCCTTCGGCGTCGACACGGTCAGCCGCCGCAAGTACACGCTCCACTTCAAGGACCTTCGAACTGGCGAGATCCTGCCCGACGCCATCCCGGTCACGACCGGCTCGGCGGCCTGGGCGGCCGACAATAAGACGGTCTTCTATACCAAGATCGACGACACGACGCTGCGGGCCCACAAGATCTGCCGGCACGTGCTGGGAACGCCCCCGGCCTCGGACCCTCTCGTCTACGAGGAAGCCGACGAGACCTTCAGCGCCTATGCCTACACGTCGAAGTCCAAGAAGTACGTCTTCATCGCCTCGGGGAGCACCCTTTCGACCGAATACCGCTTCCTCGACGCCGCGAAGCCCGCCGGGGCCTTCAAGGTCTTCCAGCCGCGGGAGCGCGACCTCGAGTACAACATCGACCACTTCCAGGACAAGTTCTTCATCCTGACTAACCTGGGCGCCAAGAATTTCCGCCTGATGACCGCCGCCCTGGACAAGACGGCTAAGGAGGACTGGGTCGAGATGATCCCCCACCGGGAGGATGTTCTCCTCGAGGGTTTCGAGATCTTCCAGGGTTCTCTGGCCCTCCAGGAGCGCGCCAAGGGCCTGACCCGGATCCGGATCATGCCCTGGGACAAGAGCGCCGAGCACTATCTCGATTTCGGCGAGGAGGCCTACAGCGCCCGGATCGCCGCGAACCCCGAGTTCGAGACGGAGTGGCTGCGCTACGCCTATTCCTCGCTGACGACGCCGCCGTCCACGTATGACTACAACATGGCGACGAGGGAGAAAAAGCTCCTCAAGCAGGAGGAGGTCCTGGGCGGCTTCAACGCCGACGATTACCAGGCCGAGCGCCATTACGCGACGGCCCGCGACGGGGTCGAGATCCCCATCTCGCTCGTCTACCGGAAAGGGCTGGTCAAGAACGGCAAGAGCCCGCTCCTGCTCTACGGGTACGGCTCCTACGGGGCGACCACGGACGCCGGCTTCAGCTCGGCCCGCCTGAGCCTCCTCGACCGGGGCTTCGTCTACGCCATCGCCCACATCCGGGGCGGGCAGGAGATGGGCCGCTGGTGGTATGAGGACGGCAAGCTCCTGAAGAAGAAGAACACCTTCACGGATTTCATCGACTGCGCGGATTTTCTCGTGGCCCAGAAGTTCACCAACCCCGGCCGGCTGTTCGCCAGCGGCGGAAGCGCCGGCGGGCTGCTCATGGGCGCGGTCGTCAACATGCGGCCCGAGCTGTTCAAGGGCGTCGTCGCCGGGGTGCCCTTCGTCGATGTCATCACGACCATGCTCGACCACAGCATCCCGCTGACGACCAGCGAGTTCGACGAGTGGGGCAACCCCGAGGACAAGGACTACTACGACTACATGCTTTCCTACTCGCCCTACGACAACGTCGAGGCCAAGGACTACCCGGCTCTGCTCGTGACGACGGGACTGCACGACTCCCAGGTCCAGTACTTCGAGCCGGCCAAGTGGGTGGCCAAGCTGCGGGTCATGAAGACCGACAAGAACCCGCTCCTGCTTTGGACGAACATGGAAGGCGGGCACGGGGGCGTTTCGGGGCGGTTCCGGCGCCTCAAGCAGACGGCCATGGAGTACGCCTTCATGCTCGATCTGGCCGGGATCAAGGAGTGAAAGAGGCCGGTCCCGTGCGTTTGACAACCCGGGGCCGGTCATCTAAACTAGAGGGGATTTTTCGGCCCGTTAGCTCAATTGGTAGAGCAGCAGACTCTTAATCTGCGGGTTGTAGGTTCGAGTCCTACACGGGTCATTCTCTTTTTCCCCGCGCTCAAGGAGAAGAGCTCATGAAGCGCATCGCCGGAGGCGTGGTTTCAGCCGCCCTCTGCGGGGCCGCCCTGGCCCTGGGCATGCCGGCCGGCACGCTGGGGGCCAAGATCGTCCAGATCGCCCTGTTCCTCGCCGCGGTGGCCGTCCTCGGCCGGACCACCCTCCGCAAGAGCGGCGTCGCCAACAAGATCTTCGCCGGCCTGGCCCTCGGCGCCGCGGCCGGCCTGGCCTTCGGGCCCGACGCGGCCCTCGTCAAGCCGATCGGCACGGCCTTCATCCGCCTGATCAAGATGGTCGTCATCCCCCTCATCTTCGCCTCTCTCCTGGTCGGGGCGGCCAGCCTCGGCAACCTGCGCAAGCTGGGCCGCATCGGCGGCAAGACCCTGGCTTTCTATTTCTCCTATTACATCGTCGCCGTCGCCCTGGGCCTGTTACTGGCCAACACCTTCCAGCCCGGGCGCAACATCCCGGAATCCGTCCAGGCCGAGCTCAAGGCCAACTTCGGTGAGACCGCCGACGCCCAGGCCCTGCGGGCGGGGGACAGGCCGGGTCTGGTGGACATGCTCGTCGACATCATCCCGGACAACCCCGGAGAATCCTTCGTCAACGCCAACATGCTCCAGATCATCTTCCTGGCCCTGTTCATGGGCATCGTCGTCTCGCTCCTGGACAAGGACAAGATGAGACCCGTGATGGCTTTCTTCGAAGGCATCAACGACGTCATGATCAAGATCGTCGAGCTGGTCATCAGGATCGCCCCCTACGCCGTGTTCGCCCTCATCGCCTCGGTCGTCGGGACGTTCGGGGTCGACATCCTGATGTCCCTCCTCCGCTACTGCGCCGTCGTTCTCGGCGGCCTGGCCCTTCTGGCCGCCTCCTACCCGGCCGTCGTCCGCCTGTTCACGCGGTTCCCCTACCTCAAGTTCTGGAAGGGGATCACCAAGGCCCAGCTCATCGCCTTCAGCACGAGCTCCAGCTCGGCGACCCTGCCGGTCAGCATGGAGTGCGCCGAAGACAATCTGGGGGTCTCCAAAGAGGTCTCGAGCTTCGTCCTGCCGCTCGGGGCCACGATCAACATGAACGGGACCGCGCTCTACCAGGGCGTCACGGCCGTCTTCATCGCCCAGGTCTACGGCATGAACCTGGGGCTCGGCGACCAGCTGACCATCGTCCTGACGGCGACCCTGGCCTCCATCGGCACGGCCGGGGCCCCGGCCATGGGCGTTCTCATGCTGGTCATCGTCCTCAAGCAGGTCGGGATCCCCCTGGAGGGGATCGCCCTCATCCTGGGCGTCGAGCGCATCCTCGACATGGCCCGCACGACCATGAACATCACGGGCGACATCGCCGCAGCCGTGGTCATCGCCCACTCCGAAGGCGAGTTGAACCCGCCGCAACAAGGGGCCGGGTGAAGAACCGCGGGCTGCTCGTCGTCCTTCTGGCGGCCGTCGTCATCGTCTATTTCCTCTTTTTCGCCAAGGTCGCCGACGACAAGAGCGGGCTCGAGGTCCAGGTCGACAAGTATCTCGAAACGAAGGTCGAATTGACCGAAGTCAACCTGGAAAGCCTGGCCCGCGAGGTCCTGTCTTTCGCCGCGGGCGGGGAAGGGCTCCCCGAAAGCCTCGATGACCTCCGGAAGTTCCACCGCGCGGCAGCCGCCCTTCAGGACGCCTGGGGGAGGAGGTTCCGTTACGAGAGGCTCTCCGAGTCGTCTTTCCGATTGACCTCCGCAGGCCCGGACGGCGCACTGGGGACGGAAGACGATATCGTCAAGGATTATTGATCTTCGGGCGGGCTGAGATCGACCACGGCCTTCCGTCGCAGGAAAACCCTCTTGAGCCAACTCCCGCGGCCCTTTTTAGGCGGGGCTTCCTCGATCTCCATCTTGCCGATCGACTTTCGGAACGCGGCCTTCGGCGCGTAGTAGGGAGCGTGCTTGAGGAGGGCCAGGTCGTAGTCCTTCCGCGTCTTGGGGTCCCTCAACGTCTGGAAGGCCTCCTGGATGCGCCCCAGGATGAGGGCCCGCTCCTCCTCGGTCACCAAGCTGTAGACGGCTAGGGAGCCGGGCTGATAGGTGGCCAGGGCCCCCTGATAGGCTTCCCAGATCTCGTCCTGGGAGGCGGTCCTCTCCAGGTTCAGGAGCTCGTAGTAGTTCCAGTCCTCGATCTTCTTGATCATCGGGTGTCGGGCAGCCGGATCTCCGCCGGTGTCCGCAGCGTGAATTCGATGGAGTAGGCCAGCTCTTCGGACATCTGCCGGATGGCCCGGGCCGCGGCCGAATCCTTGTGCTCGAGGACGAAGGGACGAAGGCCCCGGAGCGAGGCCTGGACCTCGTTGTCGTTCGGGACGGAGCCGAGGTATTTCATATCGATGAGCAGATAGCGCCGGGCGACGTCGGCGACGGACCGCCCGAGAAGGACGTCCCGCTCGTCCCGGCACTTGTTCATGACCAGGCAGGGCCGGAAGCTGCGGAGGGCGCGGTAGAGGATGGTGCCGTAGGAGCGGTCGCTTTCGATGAGCGACCGGAAGAAGGCGTAGAGGGACTGGCTGTTCTTCTCGATCTGATCGAGCATCTTGCGGTGAAGGTCGGGGATCTTGTAGTGGTCCATGTAAAGCTTCAGGACCCGCATGATGCACGATTTGAGGAACAGGTAGGCGTTCTCGATGGCCGTCGGCTCCGGGGTGATGACCACGACGCCGGGGTTGGCGCTGAGGAAGAAGTCCAGGGTGTTGTAGGCGCTCCCCGTTCCCAGGTCGAGAATGACGTTCTGGGCGCGCAGCTGCCGGATCTGCCGGAGCAGCCGCAGCTTCCGGTAGTGGTTCATGTTGGCGACGAAGAGGATGTTCTCGGTCCCTTTGACGATCCGCAGGCCACCCCAGGGGGTCGTGGAAGCCGCTTCCTCCAGGGAGGCGACCCGCCCCGTCAGGAAATCACCGAGGTCGGGGTGGGAGCTCTTGACGCCGAGCAGGGTGTGGAGGTTCGGGGCCCCGAGGTCGAGGTCGACGAGGACGATGTCCCGGTCGAGGGAGGCCAGATGCAGACCGAGGCTGGCGGCGACGAAGCTCTTGCCCGTACCGCCTTTTCCTCCGCCGACTGCCCAGATCCTCTTGTCCATATCCTTAGCCTGATCTATTCATATAAATGCCGGTATGTTGCCTTACTCATGAGATATCTGCAAGATCTCCAGCGCGCCGATCGATCATAGGATTTTCGAAAGTTCCTCCCGGAAAGACCGGCATTTTTACCCTCCGGGCGAGCCGATCCGGCCGCATCTGCTGTGTTGCGAAGGGTTTGCAGTACTGGGAGTACAGCTTCACCCTCCGCGCCTTGCATCTGCAGCCGCCTCGACTCGTGAATAAATCAGGTTAGCGCAAGGGGTAGATTAACACATTCGGAGGGCCGGTTCAACGAACGCGCCGTCCGTCGGCTTGCATTTCCGCCCGGTTTTTGCTATGCTGACTCGACGTTATCCCATTTTTCCCTCGAGGAGTCGACCCAAGTTGAATAGTATCGGAAATATCGACAGCAAGTACAGATTCATCATCCTGGCGTCCAAGCGCGCCAAGCAGCTGCTCAAGGGCGCCAAGCCCAAGATCAGCGTCAAGTCCAAGAACCTCATCCGCATCGCCCAGGCCGAGGTCAGCTCCGGGCTCATCGAATACGAGATCATACCGGCCGGCATGGAAGAGATCCCCGAGCGCGAGGACCGCGTCTTCGTCGGCGCCCCGATCGCCGACGAGTCCGTCGAAACCGACCTGCTGGCCGGCAAGGACCTCCTCGAGGAGGTC
>JAWOHF010000046.1:0-3265 GCA_046496285.1 Candidatus Aminicenantota bacterium | reverse complement strand
ACCTCCTCGAGGGCGAAAGGAATGCCCTTATCACATTGATTCCCTTGAACTTGGAGCTCCCCCGCCGGGTCCTTGCGGACCTCAAGCTCGCATCCGACAGGGCAGAGGATGCAGGTCAGGCGGTCATTCACGGCAGGCCACTTCCAGGTCCTCGTTCACCGCGGGCCGGACCTTGATCTTCCGGAGCTCGGAGGGAAGGACACGTCTGAATTTCTTACGGGCCAGGACGCGGCCTGAACTCGCGCCCATGACGACGATCGCGACCTTGCACAGCGGCTCCGTCACACGGAACGAAAGCTCGACATCCTTCGCCCCCCGGGCCAGGCGCTGCGGCAGAGCGTAACGGACGCGGGCCCCCGCCGAGACCTTTAGCCTTTCCGGCTCCCGCGTCTCCCCGGCCGCCCACCGGGCCGCGGCCTCTCCGGCGGCCAATCCTTCGAACGAGGCCCAGTCGGCGACGTCGTGGATGTGGAGGACGTTGCCGCACGAGAAGATCCCCGGGACCGATGTCATCAATCTTTCATCGACCACCGCCCCGCCCGTGCGGGGGGATAGCTCGACGCCGGCCCTTTTCGAAAGCTCGTTCTCGGGGATGAGCCCGACCGACAGGAGCAACGTGTCGCATCGGACCTCTCTTTCCGTGCCGGCGATCGGAATCCCTCCGCCGTCGACCGCGGCCACGACGACGCTCGTTAACCGGTCCCGCCCCTTGACCTCGACGACCGTGTGAGAGAGCTCCAATGGTATGCCGAAATCCATCAAGCACTGCCGGACGTTGCGTTCCAGCCCGCCGGGCCAGGGCATGAGCTCGAAAACGCCTTTGACCTTGAGGCCCTCGAAGGTCAGGCGGCGGGCCATGATCAGGCCGATGTCGCCCGAGCCGAGGATGACGACGTCGTTCCCGATGCGGACGTTCTGGAGGTTGACCAGGTTCTGGGCCGAGCCGGCCGTGAAGATGCCGGCCGGACGCGTCCCGGGGATCTCGATCATCTCCCGGGTCCGCTCCCTGCAGCCCATGGCTAAAACGACGGCCTTGGCCCGGACGAGCTTGTAGCCGCGACGGGAATTGATCCGCAGGACCCGGTCCGGCGACAGATCGAGGACCATGGCCCCGGTTTCGACGCCGATGCCCTCGCGCCCGACATCCTCGGCCAGCCTCTCCGCGTACTCCGGGCCGCTGATCGACTCCTTATAAAGAAAGAGGCCGAAGCCGTCGTGGACGCACTGATTGAGGATGCCGCCGAGCGTCCGGTCGCGTTCGACGAGGAGGACGTCCTCGGCACCGGCCCGTCTTGCGCCCAACGCGGCGGCCAGCCCGGCCGGACCGCCGCCGATGACCACGATGTCATGGGTCTCGACGATCAGATTCGGTGAATTCGCTCGGCCTTGCATCGCTTAATCCTTAAGGCGCCCAAAGAATAGCCGCGACCCGCCTCCCTTCTTGGTGATCCCCTCGAGGGGCGATCCCTCGCTCTGCATGATCTCGACGATGCGCGGCGTGCAGAATCCGCCCTGGCAGCGGCCCATCCCGCACCGGGTCCGCCTCTTGACAGCATCCATCGTCCGGGCCCCGAACGGGTTGTGGAGAGCGGCCGCGACCTCGGCCCGGGTCACGTGCTCGCAGCGGCAGACCATCTCGCCCCAGTCGGGATCGCGGGCGACACGGCCGGCCCTATCCTCGTCGCTCAGGGCGGCGAACCGGGCCTCGCGGGGCGGACCCGTCTTGAACCCGGGCATCGGGCGCATGTCGAGGCCGGCCCCGATCATCTCGACGACCATGTCGGCAATGGCCGGCGCGGCCGTCAGCCCCGGCGACTCGATGCCGGCGATGTTGATCCAGCCCGGCCGGACGGCGCTTTCCTCGACCACGAAGTCGGCGAATTTCTCCCGGCCCGAGGGGTCGACGAGCTTGGGGCGCACACCGGCGTAGCTGTGGATGAACGAAACCCCGGCCAGCTCCGGCATGAGCCGGGCGGCCTCCGCTTTGAGCTGGTCCATGACCCTGCGGCTCGAGGCGACGTCGCGCTTGTCCTCGATCGCTTCGGCGCTCGGGCCGAGGAGGATATTCCCTTCCATGGTCGGCGTGATGTGGATGCCCAGGCCCGGGTCGTCCTGCGGCGGCACGGGGTAGACGGGAAGCCGCAGCCGCAGCCGCAGTCCGCAGTCCTTGTCGGAGATGAGATATTCGCCGCGGTAAGGGAAGACCCGATAGTCCTCTATGCCGGCCAGACGGGCGATTTCATCGGAGAACAGGCCAGCCGCGTTGACCACACGGCGGGCGGAGAACGCCCCCTTCGGCGTTTCGAGCCGGATGTGGCCCCCTTCGGCGGATACCGACAAGACGGGGGCTTCAAGAAGGACGCGGGCGCCGTTCAGCCAGGCCGACTCGGCCAGGGCGATCGTGAACTCGTAGGGTGAGATGATGCCGCTGTGCGGGGAAAAGAGCGCCCACCGGCCTCGCGCCAGGGGCTCGATCTCCCGGATGCGGTCCTGGCCCACGATCTCCAGGCCGGGCGCGCCGCTCCGGTCCCCATCGGCTTTCAAGGCCTCGAGCCGCGGCCTTTCTTCGTCGGTCAGGGCGACGACCAGCTTGCCCGTCTTTTTGTGGGGGACGCCGAGCTCTTCGGCCAGGCCGTAGATCTTGCGGAGGCCGGCGACGTTGGTCCTGGCCTTGAGGGAGCCGGCCGGAACGTTGAATCCGGCGTGGAGGACCCCGCTATTGGCCTTGGTGACGCCCTCGGCCAGGTCAGCCTCCTTCTCGAGAAGAAGGAGGTCGAGGTCGTATCGGGAAAGCTCCCGGAGGACGGCGCAGCCGACCGCGCCTCCGCCGATGACGGCGACGTCGAAGATCGCGTTCCCGGTCCCTTTCATAGTTCGCCTGGCCGATTATCATACCAAAACGATTCCGCTTCCGAAAGGCGGCGGTTCCATGGGGCGACCCGGATTCCATCAGGGTCCAACCGCCGGCCTTTTCCGATTGACAACCTTGCGTCCGGACGGATATAAAAGAGACTCCTGGCCTGGCGGGAAGAGGACCCATGATCGCCAAGATCGTCGTTATCGCAGCCTACGCTGCCTTGACCCTGGGCATCGGCTACTTGGGGCTCAAGAAGTCCCGGACGTTCACGGATTTCTTCCTGGGAGGCAGGTCCGTCGGGCCGTTGATGTCGGCCTTCACCTACGCCGCGGCCTATTTCTCCGCCGTCCTGTTCATCGGCTTCGCCGGCCGGGTCGGCTGGGGCTTCGGACTTTCGGGGCTGTGGAT
>JAWOHF010000033.1:0-5213 GCA_046496285.1 Candidatus Aminicenantota bacterium | reverse complement strand
CCGGTGAAGCAGGCCTCGGGCTTGACCTTGACCGCGGCCGGGACGCGCTCGCGGAGCCGCTTGAGGCAGCCTTCGAGGCGGTCCTGGAAGGGGTCGTAGAGGGCCAGGATCTCGACCCCCGGCGAGGAGTTGACGGCGTCGATGGCCGCCCCCGTGCCCCGGCCGCCGCAGCCGATCAGGCCGACGCGGATGGTGTCCGAGCCGCCGGCGAAGAGGGCCCCCGTTCCGGACAGGGCCCCGGCGAGCGAGGCCACGGAGACCGCCGAGGCGGTCTTGATGAAGTCGCGGCGGGTCAGGTTGTTGTCGTTGCTGTTCGAGTTGTTCAAGATGGCGCTCCTTTTCAAGAGGGGGTCAAACCTACTCGCTAAAAGTTGTCGGCGGCGCGGTAGGCCTCGATGAAGGCTTTCTCGCCCTCGAGCCCCGGCTTGCTCTTGCCGTGCTCGCAGCAGAGTACGCCCTGGTAGCCCTTGCCGTGGATGTGCTTGAAGATATTCCGGTAGTTCATCTCGCCCGTCCCCGGCTCCCTGCGCCCCGGGGAGTCCCCGATGTGGAAGGAGGCCAGCTCGTCCCAGCAGGCGTCGATGTTGGGGATGATGTTGCCCTCGGTGATCTGCTGGTGGTACATGTCGTCGAGGATCTTGCAGCTCGGGCTGGCCACGGCCTTACAGATCTGGTAGGCCTGGGCCATCTTGGTCAGGAACAGGCCCGGGTGGTCCTTGGGGTTGAGGGGCTCGAGGACGATGACCAGGTTCGCGGGCTCGCAAAGCCCCGCGGCCCACTTAAGGTTCTCGACGGCGTTGGCCGTCTGGTAGTCGCGGTCGATGTTCTGGTTGTAGCGGCCGGGGACGACGAGCGTCCACGGGCAGCCCGTCCGCTTGGAGGTCTCGATGGCCGTGTTGAACCGTCCCGAGAGCATCTCGCGGACGGCCGGATCGCGGCCGACGAACGATTCGACCTTGAAATCGGCGTAGGCGACGAACGGGCCGATGGTCATCCCCAGCCGGGCCGATTCCCGGGCCATGGCCTCCTGGTCCGCTGCCGGGCGGTTCATCAGGCCGTTGTCGAACCAGGCCCCGAAGCCCTGGTCGGCCATGAACTTGATCTGGTCGACGGGGTTCTTGCCGGCGTGGCCCTCGAAGACCCCTATGGATGGGGCGTACTTGAGCTTGAATCCGGCCGCGGCCGCCGGTTTGGGCGCCGTGGTCTGCCCGAAACCGTTCCGGGGCGAAAGCGACGCGGCGGCCGCTCCGAGCGCGGCCGTCTTGAGGAAATCACGCCGGGTCGAGCGCAGTTCTCGATTCTCCATGAAGTCCCTCCTCATGCGAAGTTCCGGGCGGCACGCGGGCAGATCCCGAGGCCCGGGTCGGACCGGCCGGATGCGAAAGACCGGGCACGGGGAAGCCGGGATGCTCTGAGGGTCCTTGTGACGCCCACGACAGGGTGATTCTATGCGAAAGGGCCGGGCCATTTCAACCGGTTCGCTCCGCGGGCCCGAAGCCCGTTCAGCCACCACAGGAAATCCTAGTAAATTAGTAAGAAATAGGACACGCTGTCCTCTGCCATGGACAACGACCCCGCTCTTTCCAAGGGGTGATCTATTCGGTCCCCTCGGGCACGGTGGGCGACGGGGATGGCACGATGCTTGCAATTGTCTGGGTTGGCTCGCTCGAAGCGAGCCAGAAAGGAGATCACGATGAAAATCGCGAAAATAGGGCTTATGATCCTCATCCTCGCGGCCGCCGCCCAGGCCCAGACGATGGACCTCGGCCTGGGGGCCTTCGCCAACGAGAGCGGGGCCATCCTGGTGGCCGTGGATGCCTCGCTCGTTAACCTGGACCGGACGAATCCCTTCGTCATGTTCGTCGCCTTCTTCGCCGCGCCCGACACCGGCCGGTCCGTGACCGTCGCCGCCAAGGACGTGGTCATGGTCTACAAGGGCCAGGAGTACCGCATGCCCTCGGTCAAGGAGCTGCGGAGCGAGTACCGGGGCGTGATCCGGGACATCAACTTCTATCAGCGTCTCGGCAAGGAGGGCATCGCCTCCTCCTGGATCCGGTTCTACAAATTCCCCGAACGGTCCAACTTCTTCCCCCCGCCGGCCCTGGGCGCCCCGCTGGCCGCGGCCGACGGCTTCATGTCCGGCCATATCGGCTTCATGACCCCCCTTTATTTCAAGAACCCCGGCTTCGCCAAGGGCGACCGGCTCCTGATCAAGGTGCGGGACGCGAAGGACCCGGGGGTCACCAGTGAGTGCGACGTCGTCCTCAACTGAGGGCCGGCGTCATTTCAGGATAGCCCGGAGCCCGTTCGCCGACCGGACCGGTCGGAGACAGGCGCCGGCCGAACAGACGCGGGCGGCGGCGGCCCCGCCGCCCGCGTCCATGTCTTTCGTGAACGGGGCGAGCCGCTCCAATGCCCGCGCGGCCTCGGGCTCGTCGACCGGCTTGAAGAGAACGACGGCGTTGGGGAGATAGGCCTTCCGGAGAACGTCCACAAGCTCGCGGGTCTCCGGGGCGGCCCTCCGGCCGGCGATGACGATCTCGTGCGACGGGCCGAGCGCAAAGTCCAGGCCCCGGAGGAACTCGGTGTGCATACGCGGATGGCCGGCGACCTCGGCCGCGAACGCCGCGGCCTGCCGGGAGGCCAGAGATTCAAGGTCAGCCCGCCCGGTCATCCGGGCCAGCCGCAGCAGGTTCATCAACATGACGGAATTGCCCGCCGGCACGGCGCCGTCGTAGATCTCCTTGCGCCTCACGGCGATGTCCGGGTCCGCGGCCGCGAAAAAGAAGCCGCCGCCCTTGTCGTCCCACAGGCGCTCGACGGCCTGCCCGACGAGATCCAGGGCCCGTTCGAGCCTTCCGGGATCGAAGCCGGCCTCGTAGAGGTCGATGAGGCCCTTGACGAGGAAGGCGTAGTCGTCGAGAAAGGCAGGGACGCGGGCCTCGCCGTCGGCCAGCATGTGCAAGAGCCGTCCGTCCGGGTCGCGCATCCGGTCGAGGATGAGGTCCGCCGCCCTGTCCGCCGCCCGGAGATGTTTCTCGTTCCCCGTCAAGCGCGCCAGCCGGGCCAGGGCGCCGATCATCAGACCGTTCCAGTCGGCGAGCATCTTCGTGTCTTTGAACGGGCGGACCCTTTTCTCGCGGGCCGCGAAAAGCCGGTCCCGGACCGTCCGCAGTCTTATCGAGCCCGCCTCCGTCGGCGGTTCCGTCAGATGGAGGATGTTGCGTCCGTCCGGGCCGTGGCCCTGCTCGGAGAAGTTGCCTCCGGGCCGCACATTGAATACCTTGGCCGCGAAGGCCCCGTCTTCTTCCCCGAGAACTTCCCGTAGCTCCTCGGCGGTCCAAACGTAGAACCGTCCCTCCTGGCCCTCGCTGTCGGCGTCCTCGGCCGTATAGAACCCGCCCTCAGGCGACGTCAGGTCCCGGGCGACATACGCGGCCACGTCCTCGGCCGTCCTGCGGAAACACTCGTTCCCGGCGGCCGCGTAGGCCTCCGCGTAGACCTCGATGAGCAGGGCCTGGTCGTAGAGCATCTTCTCGAAGTGGGGGAGGAGCCAGTCGGCGTCGGTCGAGTAGCGGTGGAAGCCGGACCCGAGATGATCGTAGATCCCCCCGCGTCTCATGGCCTGGAGCGTCCGCTCGGCCATGGCCCCGGCCTCCGCGCTCCCCGCCCGCTTCGCGTAGCGCAGCAGGAAGCCCGCATGGTGCGGGATGGGGAACTTGGGGGCGTTCCCGAAGCCGCCCCGGCTTTGGTCGAAATCGGCCTCGAGCTCCCGGAAAGCCCGCTCGAGGACTTCCGCGGACAGCCGCCCGCTTCCCTCTTCCGCGTCCGGACTCTCGATGCCCGCCCGCGACCTCTCCAAGTTCGACAGGATCGTCCCGGCCGCCCGCAGGACCTCCTCCCGCTTCATCTCCCAGGCCTCGCGCAGCCGCGGGACGAGCTCCATCATCCCCACCCGGCCCCATCGCCGCGCCTTGGGGAAATACGTCCCGGCGAAGAACGGTCGCTTGTCGGGGGTCATGACGACCGTCAGCGGCCAGCCCCCGGAGCCGGTCAGCATCTGGCAGACGGCCATGAAGTGCTGGTCGAGATCGGGCCGCTCCTCGCGGTCGACCTTGATGCAGACGAAGGCCCCGTTGAGGAGCCGGGCGACTTCCTCGTCCGCGAACGACTCGCGCTCCATGACGTGGCACCAGTGGCAGGTCGAATAACCCACCGACAGAAAGACGGGCTTGTGCTCGCGCCTGGCCCGCTCGAAGGCCTCCTCTCCCCACGGGTACCAGTCGACAGGGTTGTGGGCATGCTGCAGCAGATAGGGGCTCTTCTCGCGGGCCAGACGGTTGGCCTTCATTTCGGGACCCGCGCCAGCACGACTTTCTCCAGGTTCAGGGCGTGATTGTTGACGACGCAGGTGATCTTGACACGCAGCGTGTGCTTGCCCGCCGCCAGGTCGACTGTCCCCAGCGAAAAGGTCTTGGGGAAATAGACGCTCGGCGAGTTCCCGGTCTTCGCCGGGATCTCGACGTCGTCGATCTCGACCTTGAACGAGGCCTGCCCGCCCCACATGCTGGCGTAGGAGGTCAGGACCTCGTAAGTCCCGGGCTTGTCCGTCGTGAATTCCCAGACGGGGTAGTCGTTGATGTTCTGCCAGTTGGTGAGCATGGTCGTCCGGTAGAAGTGGTCCAGGAAGGCCCGCTGGCCCATCTCGGACTGCAGGTCGGCGAGATAGACGGGCAGCTCGATGCGGCCCTGCCGGTCCGGCCGGATCTCGGTGGGATCGACCTCGGGGTCGCCTTTGAGCTCGAGGACGACCACGGTCGCGTCGGGATCGGGGGCCCGGGCCGGGAGGGTGACGACGACATCCCGGCCCGCCCGCCGGTGGCGGAGGGCCTTGGCTTTGTCGGCCAGGAGGTAGGCCTTCCTGACGTCCGTCCTGAGGCCCGGCAGAACGATCTTGCCGTCCTGGGGCCAGCCCATGACATGTATGTAGAGCGTCCGGCCCTTGACCGTCGCCCGGCCGAAGAACGGCAGCCGCTCGAAGACGCTGGCCGTCGTCCCGTAGATGGCTTCGCCGTTGGCGGCCAGCCACTCGCCGATGCGCTCGAGGCGGGCGACGAACTCCGGCTGGATGCGGCCGTCCGGCTGCGGCCCGACGTTGAGCAGGAGGTTGCCGCCCTTGCTGACGATCTCGACCAGCTGGCGGATGAGCTGGC
>JAWOHF010000022.1:0-9539 GCA_046496285.1 Candidatus Aminicenantota bacterium | reverse complement strand
TCGAAGACGGTCATCCGGACCTCGACGTCCGCGATCTCCTCCGCCGGGATGGCGAAGATGTCGCGGTCGAGGACGACGATGTCGGCCCGCTTGCCGGCCTCGAGCGTTCCCCTCTCGGCCTCGGCGAAACCCGCCCAGGCCGGGTTGACGGTGTAGGCCCGGACGGCGTCCTCGACAGAGACCTTCTCCTCCGGCACCCAGCCCCCGGGATTCTTCCCGTCCGTCGTCCTCCGGGTGACCGCGGCGTGGATCCCGAGGACCGGGCTGATCGGGGCCACGTTCCAGTCGGAGCCGAAGATCATTCGCGCGCCGGCGTCGCGCAAGGACCGCAACGCGTAGGTCGTCCGGGCCCGCTCCGGGCCGATCTTCTTCTCGGCCCAGCGGCCGTCGTCGGTCAGGTGGACCGGCTGGGCGGACACGGTCAATCCCAACCGGCCGTAACGAACGATGTCGCCCGGCCGGACATGCTGGGCGTGCTCCACGCGCCAGCGTCTGTCCCGCGGCCCGTTGACGGCCATGACCCTCTCGAAGATGTCGAGAAGGACGCTGTTGGCCCGGTCGCCGATGGCGTGGATGGCGACCTGGAGTCCAGCCCGGTCCGCTTCCATGATCCGCTCTTCCATGATCCCCTCGGGGAACATCTGGCCGTGGAAAAGCCCGGACGACGAGGGATCGTCCGCGTAGGGCTCGAAGAAGCAGGCCGTGCCCGACCCGAGTGAGCCGTCGACGAAGCCCTTCAATCCGGCCAGCGTGACCCTCTCGGCCCCGTCGGGCGTCCGGAGCCGCCGCCCGGCGACGGCCCCGACCTCGGCGATCGGGACGAAGATATGGACCCCGGCGGTCAGCTTCCCCCGGCGCTCCATCTCGGCAAACGCCTCGAGGCCTGCCGGGCCGCCCATCTCATGGACCGCGGTCACGCCGAACCCGGCGGCGTGCCGGAGCGCGCAGTTGGCCGCTTCGAGCTTCTCGGCGAAGGACGGCTCGGGGATCTTGACCAGCACCAGGTCGGCAGCCGTGTCCCTGAGGATCCCGGTAGGCTCCCCGGTCGCCGCGTCCCTGACGATCTCCCCCCCGGCCGGGTCCGGCGTGGCCTTGGTGATCCCGGCGATCCTCAAGGCCACGCTGTTGGCCAGGACCGTGTGGAGATCGACCCGGTCGACGCAGACCGGGTTCTCGGAGGTCGCCGCATCGATCCATTCCTTGCACGGCAGCTCCACGGGATCGAACCGGCGCTGGTCCCACCCGCCGCCAAGGACCCAGCGGCCGGGCCCGAGGCGACGGGCCTCGGCAACGATCCGGGCCGCAAATTCCTCGCGCCCACCTGCCCCGCACAGGTCGACCCGGCTCAGGGCGAATCCGCCGGCCAGAAAATGGGTATGGGCGTCCGTGAAGCCGGGCAGGACGAGCGCCCCTACGAGGTCGATGACCTCCGTGCCCCCGGCGACCATGTCCCTGATCTCGGCCGCGCTCCCGACCCCCAGGATCCTGCCTCCCCGCACGGCCACGGCCTCGGCCCGGGGCAGTCCCGGGTCCCCGGTCCAGACCTTGCCGGCGGTCAATACCAGGTCCGCCGGGCGCCCGCGCCCCTTCATTCGACGGCCAGCCTGTCCATGTCGGAAGGGACGACGATCCTGCCCGTGTAGTTCATGCGGATCTCCTCCTCGATCTCTCTTATGTCGAAGTCGAACTCGGTCAGGAAGTGAATGGGGACGAGGAGACGGACGCCCGCCTTTTGGCCCCAGACGCCCAGGTCCAGAGCGCAGGTGTGCATGGACTTGAGCACGGGATAGGTCTCGAAGAAGCGGGCCGGCGAGCCGCAGTCATGGACGAGCGCGTCCGCTCCCCGGGCCTTCTCGAAAAGCGCCGGGTCGATGGGCGTGTCGCCCGAGAAGATAACCCTCCGGCCGCCCCCGGCGGTGCGGAACTCAAAGGCCAGGGAGGAGGTCTTGTGGGGAACGGCCCAGGACGCGACTTCGGTCCCATCGCGGAGCGCCGTCCGTTGCCCGTCGGCGTGGGGGACGAACTCCACGCGGGTCTTGTGCCGCGGCTCGCGGAGGCCGAAAAGGTCCAGCAGGCGGCGGCAGAAGTCGACCGTCTCGGCGGACCCGTGGAGCCGGATGACGTGGTCGCGAAGCATCAGCCCGTGGACGAGGGACGGCAGGCCGTAGACGTGGTCCGGGTGGACATGGGTGATGAACAGGTCGCCGACGCGGAGCGGGTCGATACCGGCCAGGGCCAGCTTGCGCAGCGGGCTGCCCGGGCAGTCGATCATGGCCGCGCCTCCGTCGGTTGTCAGCAGGAACGACGCGTTGTCGCGTTCGGGCGTCGGCAGATAGCCGCCGGTCCCCAGAAAGACGATCTCCGTCATGCATGCTCCTTCGAAGTCCGGTTATAAAAGAAATCCCGCCATAAATCAAATGGGGGTCCCCACCTCGAATCCGGTGGGCGAGTGTGGTAAAATGGGCGGCTCGACGGACGCTTCGGCGCCCCACCTTCGGAGGACCCCATGATCGACGCGACCCAGATCCGCAAAGGCATGATCATCATCAAGGACGGGACCCTCTTCCGGGTCATGGAGATGCAGCTCATCACCCCCGGCCGATGGAAGGCCATGGTCCAGACCAAGCTCCGCAACATCGAGAACGGCTCCCAGACCGAGCACCGGTTCCGCTCCGAGGAGAGGCTCGAGCAGGCCTTCCTCGAGGAGATCGAGATGGAGTTTCTCTATCAGCAGGACGATGATTATATCTTCATGAACCTGATCAACTTCGAGCAGCTGGCGATGACCGCCGAGACGATCGGCGACGGCGTCAAGTATCTCATCCCGAACACGGTCATCACGGTCGAGATGTTCGACGGCCGGCCGGTCGGCATCGACCTGCCCAACTCGATGGACCTCAAGGTCGTCAGCACCGAGCCGCGCCTCAAGGGCGCCACCCAGACCGCCCTTTACAAACCGGCCGTCCTCGAATCCGGGGCGGTCGTCCAGGTCCCGGAGTTCATCAAGGAAGGGGACGTCATCCGCGTCGATACGCGGGACGACAAGTATCTCGAGCGGGCCAAAACGAAATAGCCCGGACCCTAAAAGATCTGCCGGTGGACCCCGACGTTCCCGAAGCTGTCCCTGACCCTGACGGCGATCATCGTGTCGGCTCCGGCCGGGAGCTTGACCGAGAACTTGAACGCCTCGGACCTCGAGTCGGCGATGCCGTCCGTCGGGAACACGACGCGCCAAGGACCGGGCCGGACCATGAACCTGACCTCCTCGATGGAGGAGGCGGCGTCCTCGGCCGTGAACGAAACCTCGAGCGATCCGCCGCTCCTCACGGCCTTGAAGTCCTTGACGACCGGCAGGGAGTTGTCGATGACCAGGGGCGGGCTCGTCTTGTCCGACTTGAGCTCGAGACCCGGGGGGTTCGAGGGTGAATCGGACGCCGTCAGCCTGAGAAAATAGACGCCGTCCGGGAACGACAGGGTGTCGAAGGCATACAGGGTCTCCGCCCAGTCCTCCTCGAGGGTGCGCCATGGGGTCTCCCCTTCTTTCCTCAGGGAGAGCGTGTAAGAGAGAGTGTCCTCGTTCTCGTCGGAGGCCTCCCAGACGACCGTCCGGAAGCCCTGGCGCTCGGCCCGCCTGGCCGGGAAGCTGATCCTCAGATCGTCCGTTTTCGCCGGCCGCTCGGGAAGGTTCCTCTCGACCCCCAGGATGACGTCCTCCTGCTGGGGCAGCTTGAGGAAGACCTCGTTGGGCTTCAGGAACTCGAGCCGGGTGACGGATGGGGCGATGTTCGACTGGAGGTAGAAGAGCGTCAGCGTGTCGACGACCGGGGTGACCTTGCCGGTCTGCGTCCGCAGCAGGGCCTTCAGCTGGAGGAACCGGGCCTTGGGGCTGAGAACGAGCTCATCGTTCTTCTGGTAGAGCGGCGACCAATCGCTCCACGTCGAGTTCGGCTCGGCCGTGTTGCCGCTGCGCGTCTGGAGCTGGACGGTTGCCCCCGCTCCCGTCACGGCGTCCCAGGAGAGGCGGCCCCACGCGGCCAGCGTCCGGGCGTCCAGGACCTGGCTCAGGTACTCCCCCGAGAATCTCTGCTCGGTCAGGAGCAGGCCGAAATAGCAGGGGTTGTTGGATAGAACGTAGACCCTGGAGTCGACAGGCACGAGCTCGTAGACCTGCTCGGAGCTCTGCTGCAGGAGCAGCGAGACACGATCCTCTCTGTCCAGGGCATAGATGCGCCCGCGGCCGCCCGTGCCGAAAATGACTTGGTTCTCGGCCTCCTTCCAGAGGACCGAGTAGATCATCTCCTCATCGGAGCTCCAGAGCCGGGTGGCCATGCCGTCGGCGGCGATCCGGAACAGCGCCCCTCCATCCTTGCGGACGGATGGGGCCGCGGGCCGGTCCTCGGCCGCACGGGCGCTGACCGTGACGGTGACCTCCGCGTCGGCCCGGACAGGCGCGGGCGACGGGTCCTCCTTGCGGGCCCGGGAAGGGGTCCCGGAGGCCGCCGCGTAGATCGAGCCTTCCCGGTCCAGGGCCAGGCTCCTGACCTCCTCGAAAGGCGTTTCGAAGAGGACCGAGGTCCGTCCTTCTGCCGAGATCCGGTAAACGAGGCCGTTGCCGCCGCTGCCGGCGACGACGTCCCCCCGGGCGGTCTTCTTCAGGCAGAGAATATGGTTCTCCTCGGCCTTGAAGAACATTTGCCCCTCTCCCTGGGGGCTGATCCTATAGACCCCGCCGCTCTCGCCGACGGCCGCCCAGAGCTCGCCCGAGTCCATGAACAGGAGGTCCCAGATGTACTTTTCGGACGGATTGAAGAACTCCTCGCCCTGACCCTTGGCGGTGATCTTGTAGATCTTTCCGTTGGGAGATGTCGCCGCGAACAGGACGCCCCTCCTGTCCTGGGCCAGCCTGGTGACGTCCATCTCCGGGGCCTGGAACCAGAGCTCGGCCTGCCCGTCTTTCCCGATCCGGTAGATCTTGCCGCCGTGGCCGGTCCCGAGAAAGGAGACGCCGTCCGCCGCCGCCAGAGCGGACAGATAGAACTCCTCGATGGGGGCCGGGATCTTTTCTTCCTTGGGGGCCAAGGCCAGCTTCCCTTCGGAGGACACCGAGATGCCGTCGAACTTGCCCTTCAGGAAATCTTCCCGGGTCCGCAATTCCCATTTCTGCGGGACGACGGCCGGCAGCGAAGCGGCCAGGGCCACGATCCCCAGAGCGATGAAAACGATCGGTTTCTTCATGGGTCCGGACTCCTAATTCTTGATCCTGACGGGGATGGTCGCCCCGCCCCGGAAGACGTAAGGGACGGGGATCTGGTATTCGCCCAGGGTCGACCGGGTGAGCTCGGTCGGAGGGGGCGCCGCCGCCCTCGGCGACGCGAACATGGCCTTCAGGGTCGGGGGCAGATTCGGCATCTCCTCGCCCTTCAGGAATAGCCCCGGCTTGGGGGCCATGACCTTGAAATAGATGCGGTTGTTCTTCCGGAGGTTGCCCAGGATGCGGAGGAGCTGGCCGAGGCTGCGAGGCGTGAAGTCAGGGGCCCTGTACTGGTAGCGCTCGACCTGCTGCATCGCCGCGGCGTCGCCGACGACGATCTGGAACTCGGTGCCGGCGGGCAGGGCCGGGGCCTGGAACGTGACCTCCTCGACCAAGCTCTCCCGCTTGTGCGTCCGGTAGTAGACCTTGATCTGGATCGGTTCGCCCGGGGAGACCTCATACTTGTCGAGGAGGACCTTCTCCAGCACGCCGATCCGGGCTTCTTCGACGGCCCGGACGCTGAGGTCGATCCTGAAGATGCCGACGTCCTCGAACTCGTTGTTGGTCAGATAATGGACGACGGCGGCCACCAGCCCGGACAGGCTGACGGGAGCGCTATCGTAATTTCCGGAAAAGAGGTCCTCGAGGCGAACGCTCAAGCCGCCCTTGTCCAGAAAGATGTCACCCTGGAAATCGAGGGTGATGTCGCCGTAGCTCCTCTCTTCGGCCGTTATGAGGGACGACACGGCGATGTTGACCAGAGCCGGGCTCAGGAACTTGTCGTTGACCAGCCTGAGCTTGTATTCCTTGCGGGCGTCCGGGCCGGTCTGCAGGTTGATATTGACCGGGATGAGACGGGGCGTCGCGCCGAGCTCCCCGGACGCCCCCGCGGTCCTGTCCTGGGTGAACCGGCCGATGACCGCTCCCGCCGTCGCCAGCTTGAATGAGCTCTGCAGATTGGGCATCACCGTGATGACGCTGGCCCGGGTCATCGCGTAGTCCACGGCCCCCAGGTTGTAGAGGGGGTGGCCGAAGGCCAGGACGTTCAACCCGTCCACGTAGGTCACCGTCCCGACGGCCGAGATGTCCAGATCGCCGCCGATGAGCTGGAGGCCCACCGCGTCCCCCTCCTTGAGAGCCGGCGGGGGGGGAGGCGGACCGGCGCGCAGCTGGTCCCCCGTTCCGGCCCTGACGGATTGGAATCCCAGGCTTGCGAAGAACGACCGGGCCTGATCGAAGGACCGCGGGGAAAAGCCGCTGAAGACGAGCGGCAGGCTGAGGGGGGCGATCGTCCGGCCGCCGTCCGGAGCCGAGGCCGGCCCGGACAGGGATCCCCTGTAGATGCCCGAAAGTTGCTCGAGGCTGATATCGCTGCGAATGGGGATCGCCGGCGTAGAGCCCGATCGGGACGGCCCGGAGCTCCGGCCGATGGCCAGCATCTCCTCGATCGGCGTGATGCCCGTGATGGCATCCTTGGCGAACGAGAAGCCGTAGGCCACCGCGCCGATGATCTTGCCGTCCACATAGACCGGGCTGCCGCTCATGCCGCTGATGATGCCGGTCGACTCCAGCCCGCATCCGCTGAGGCGGGCCAGGATCACGTTCCTTTTCGGCTGGACGTTTTCCAGCACGCCCAGGATCTCGACGTCGAACTCCTCGATCGTCCGGCCCTCGAAAACGCTCTTCCCGCGCCCCTTCATGCCCGGCTTGACCTCGGACAAAGGAAGGATGGTCGTGGCCGCCGAGGCCGTCGCACCCAAGGCCAGCAGGCCCAGGGCCAGATAGAGATAACGCCGCGAGACACTCTTCATCCGACGATCCCCAAGGTCCACGCTCTCCTCCTGCGGACTAGCCGGGGATCCCTGACGGCCCGCGCCGTCATTGACCCCCGGGGCCGAATCTCATACAATCCGGGTCATGAAGGTCCTGGTCACCGGAGGAACCGGGTTCCTCGGAAGTCATCTCGTCGAGCGTCTCCTCGAAGATCCAGGCAATGAGGTCTACGCTCTCGTCCGCGATCCGTCCCGGCTCCGGTGGCTCGAGGGGCTCGACCGGGTCCGGGTCCTCGAAGGGGATCTCCTGACGGTCCCGGCGCTTCCCGCCGGGCTGTCCCACGTCTTTCACCTGGCCGGACTGACCAAAACTCTCAAATCGAGGCATTATTATACCGTAAACCAGAAAGGCACGGCAAGCCTCTTACGTGCGCTCGAGGGGCAGGACGGCCTGCGGCGAGTTGTGCTCCTGAGCAGCATCGCGGCCTGCGGCCCGTCCTCGCCGCAAGGGCCGGTCCGGGAGTGCGACCCTCCCCGGCCGGTTTCCTCCTACGGGGAGAGCAAGCTCAGGTCCGAGGAAGAAGCCTTGAAGTACAGGGAACGCTTCCCGCTGACGATCCTCAGGGTGGCCGCCGTCTATGGGCCTCGGGACGAGGATTTCCTCGAATATTTCCGGTGGATGAAGAGGGGCATCCTGCCCCTCGTCGGGTATCGGCTCAAATCGCTGAGCCTCTGTCATGTCGGGGACGTCGTCCGGGCGGCTCTCCTGGCGGCGGAGTCCGACGTTCCGAGCGGAGAGGTCTTCAACATCGCAGACCCCGCCTCCTTCTCTTGGGAGGAAATTGGCCGGCAGGTGGCCGCGATCCTGGGCACGAAGCTCATCCGGGTCCGCATCCCCCACTGGACCGCCTATCTCGCCTCGGCCGCGTCCGAAGGGATCGGCCGGCTCGGCGGGTCGGCCAACGCCGTCAACCTCGGCAAATACCGGGAGATGAGGCCGGACGGCTGGGTCGTCGACGTCCGCAAGGCCCGGGATCTCTTGGGCTTCGAGACCCGGGTCCCGCTGAGAGAGGGCCTGGAGGAAACCCTGGAGTGGTATCGCCGTCACGGTCTGCTCTGAGCCCGACCGGGACCGGGCCGGCTTTATTTTTTGAGCGATATCCTTTATAATGAGTTCCAGGATGAGCATTCGGTCCATCGTCACCGGAACCGGCCATTACGTCCCGCCCCGGATCGTCAATAACCACGACCTCGAAAAGCTCATGGACACGTCCGACGCGTGGATCCGCGAGCGGAGCGGGATCTCCGAACGTCACCATGTCGACGCCGGCGTCGGCACGTCGGACCTGGCCGTCGAAGCCTCGCGCCGGGCCATGGCGGACGCCGGCGTGGAGCCTTCGTCCATCGACTTCATCGTCGCCGCGACCCTGTCCCCCGATCATTATTTCCCCGGCATCGGCGTCCTTGTCCAGGCCAAGCTCGGCCTCGGGACCATCGGCGCCCTGGACGTCCGGAACCAGTGCAGCGGGTTCATCTACGCCCTGTCCGCCGCCGACCAGTTCATCCGGGCAGGGGCGTACAAGCGGATCCTGGTGGTCGCCTCGGAGGTCCAGTCCACGAACCTCGATTTCTCGGACAAGGGACGGGACATGTCCGTCCTCTTCGGCGACGGGGCCGGGGCCGTCATCCTCGAGCCCGGCCCGGACGACAACGGGCAGGGGATCCTCTCGACGCACCTCTACTCCCAGGGGCAATTCGCCGCCCACCTCTGGATGGAAAAACCCAGCCCCATGGACAACCCGACCTTCCAGGCGCAGTTCTTCGAGGAAGGCCGCTTCTTCCCCAAGATGGACGGCCGGAACGTTTTCGTCAACGCCTGCACCCGGATGCCCGAAGCCGTCCGGGCCGCCCTCGCGCACAACGGGCTCTCGATCGAGGATGTCGACGCCCTCATCCCCCATCAGGCCAACGATCGGATCTCCCTGATGGTCGCCAAGGGACTCGGGATCCCCGTGGAGAAGGTCGTCCGGAACATCGACCGCTTCGGCAACACGACGGCCGCGTCCATCCCCATCGCGCTGGACGAAGCCGTCAAGCAGGGCCGGATCCGGAAGGGGCATCTGGTCGCCCTGACCGCGTTCGGCTCGGGTTTCACCTGGGCTTCGGCCCTCATCCGGTGGTAACATCCGTCTTCATTCACATATAGAGAGGGTACCAAAAGGGATTGCCGGGGATGGAGACATATGCTAGGATTTCCGAAATGACTTCGAGGAGGCATGAATGAGAAAGACAGCCATCGCTCTCGCCGTTGTGGCCCTTCTGGCGTACGGCACGGGGGCGCTCTTCGCCCAGCCGGCCGAGGACGCCAAGTTCAAGAAGTTCCAGGACACGCTCTGGGACACCTACTTCAAGTTCTATCCGACCGCCGGGACGCTCCAGGGCTACACGAAATACAACGATAAGCTCGAGGACCCGACGTCGGGCGCTCTGGACAAGTTCCACGAGGCCCTTTCCAA
>JAWOHF010000324.1:0-4460 GCA_046496285.1 Candidatus Aminicenantota bacterium | reverse complement strand
GACCAGGGTTGCGTTATTGGGCCGGTACCATTTCTGGTGGAACTCGTGGACGTCCTTCAGCGTGGACAGGGTCAGGTCCTCCATGGAGCCGATGACCGTCCAATTGTAGGGGTGGCCTTCGGGATAGAGGAGCTTGCCCAGGATGTGCGAGGCAGAGCCGTAAGGACGGTTCTCGCCCTGGCGCTTCTCGTTCTTGACGACGTCCTGCTGGTTGGCGAAGGCCTCCTGGGTGATGGACGGGCGCAGGAAGCCCATCCGGTCGGCCTCCAGCCAAAGGGCCATCTCCAGGGCGTTCTTCGGGACGACCTCGAAATAGATGGTCCCGTCGCGGCTCGTGCCGCCGTTCAGCGTGCCGCCGGCCTCCTGGATCATCTTGAAGAACTGGTCCTGCCCGACGTGCTGGGACTCCTGGAACATCATGTGCTCGAACAGATGCGCGAACCCCGTCCGGCCCGGCTCCTCGCGATTGGAGCCCACATGGAACTGGACAGCCACGGCCGTGATAGGATCCGATGTATCCCGGTGGAGGATGACCTCCAGGCCGTTGGCCAGGGTATAGTTCTCATGGTCGATCTTGAGCGGAACGGCTTTGGCCTTCGGCCGGCACCCCACAGGGACCAGAAGGGCTAAGGCCAGCATAAGGGCCAGGTGTTTTCTTTGGATCGGCATCGTCTCCTCCTCCGGATCGTTGTTCGCCCGCCTTCCCCGGCGGACGCTCGTTAATCTACAATCGATCCGGAAGTATGTAAAGCGCGACTTTGGGGCCGGGGCGGCGTTGATTCGCCGTCCGGCCTGCGGTATGCTCGTCGACGACCCTCTTTCGGAGGAACGAACATGAAGATCACGTCGCGAAATACCTTTCTCGCCCTGCCAGCCGTCCTTATCATCGCCTTCGCCCTGGCCCTGGCGCCGGCCGCCCCGGCCTCCGCGCAAACGGCCGCGCCCGGAACGTCCATCACCGTCTCGATGGAGCGGCCGACGACCCATTACTACCATGTCGTCCTTCGCGCCGGCGGGCTCCGGGGCGAATTCCAGGACTTCAAGATGCCCGCCTGGACGCCAGGCTACTACCGCATCATGGACTACGCCAAGAACGTCAAGGACTTCCGCGCCGAGGATGGGCAAGGCCGGCCGCTGCCCTTCGAAAAGACGGCCAAGAACACCTGGCACGTCCGGACCGGGGGGGCGGCGTCGGTCGTCGTCAGCTACGATGTGTACGCCTTTACCAGGTTCGTCGCGGATAGTTATCTCGGCGACGACGGCGGTTTCATCACTCCGACGGGCGTCTTCATGCACATCGCCGGCCGCCTGAAAGACCCGGTGACGGTCACCGTGCTCCCGGCCGCCGGCTGGAAGCAGGTCTCGACCGGCCTCGATCCGGTCCCCGGCCGTCCTCACACGTTCAAGGCGCCCGACTTCGACACCCTCTACGACTGCCCCATTCTCGTCGGCAACCAGGAGATCCTGACCTTCGAGGCCGCCGGCCTTCCTCATACCGTCGCGGCCTATGACCTTGGGACCTTCGACCGGGAGAAATTCGTGGGCGACCTGAAGAAGATCGTCGAGGCCGCCGGGGAGCTCATGGGCGAGTTCCCCTATCGCCATTACACCTTCCTCATCATCGGCCCCGGCGGCGGCGGGCTCGAGCACCTGAACTCGACGGCCGTCACCCTCAACCCGGCTTCGCTCGCGGCCTCGGAAGGATACAAGCGCTGGCTGAGCTTCATCGCCCACGAGTACTTCCATCTCTTCAACGTCAAGTCCATACGGCCCGTCGCCCTCGGGCCCTTCGACTACGACCGGGAGAACTATACGAACATGCTCTGGTTCTCCGAGGGGGTCACGGTCTATTACGAATACCTGCTCCTCAACCGGGCCGGGCTGATGACCCGCGACGAGGTCCTCGAGCGGCTGGGCTCGATCATCGCCCGCTACGAGAACGCCCCCGGCCGGCTCCGCCAGCCGGCGACCCTCTCGAGCTTCGACACCTGGACGGGCTTTTTCGCGCGCAACGAACATGCCTCCAATACGACCACCTCCTATTACGACATCGGCTGCGGGCTGGGGCTGCTGCTCGACCTCAAGATCCGCGACGCCACGAGCGGGCGCTTGTCGCTCGACGACGTCATGAGGACGCTCTACCGGACCTTCTACAAGGAGAAGAAGCGCGGCTTCGCCGACCGGGAGCTGCGGGAGGTCTGCGAGCGGGCGGCCGGCGTCCCCCTCGGAGAGATCTTCGATGTTTACGCGTCGACCGTCGAGACGTGGGACTACGCCGGGTACCTGAGCTATGCCGGCCTGGCGATCGATCTCGAGCCCCGGCCCGCCCCGAGCCCATGGTTCGGCGCTTCGACCCAGGACCAGAGCGGCAACGTCGCGGTTTCTTCGGTCGAACTGGACTCCCCCGCCTCACTCGCCGGGATCAGCGCTCAGGACGAGATCCTGACCGTCGACGGGACGCGTGTCGCCCCGCGAACGTTCCAAGCAACGCTCGACGCCCGCGAGCCGGGCGACACGGTCAAGGTCCTCTACTCGAGGCGGGGCGAGGTCCGGGAGACCGAAGTCACGCTCTTGGCCAAGTCCCGGCCGAGCTATAGGATCACGCTCCTGGCCAATCCGACCGACCGGCAGAAAACCCTCCTCAGCGACTGGCTCAAATAGGGGGCCGAAGGCTTGAAAGCCTCTCTTCAGGAGTGGTATATTGATCGCAAGCAGGACACCGAGGCGATCGGATTCGACCGGAAATGAAGAACATCTTTGGAACGGCCAGGCAAGTCCTGAAAGAGCTCAAGCGCAAGCGGGCCGTCAGCCTCGCCGCGTCGGTCTCCTTCTTCGCCTTCCTCTCGCTGTTCCCCTTTTTCCTGCTGACGATCACGATCGCCGGCTTCTTCATCAAGAAAAGCGCCGCCCTCGCCAAGGTCGAGGAGTCCCTGAGGGCCTTCCCCAAGGGGATCGCCGAGAGCTTCATCAGCAGCCTGCAAGGCATGATCGACGCCGGAGGCGTTATTTCCGCCGTCAGCTTTCTGTTCCTGATCTATTCGTCGTTCATGGTCTTCGTCCAACTCCGCGCCGCCCTGAACCGGATCATGGGCCTCAAAAAGACGCCAAAAGGTTGGCTGGCGATCCTCAAGACGTTTTCGTTCTTCTTGATCACGGCCTTCCTGGCCGTGATCCTGGCGTTGAGCGGCAGCGCGCTCTTCGTCATGGCCAGGAAGCTCGGGAATCTGCCTCTCGTCAAGTCCTATTATTTCATCTGGCCGGCTTATGTCCTCGTCGAGGGGCTGTTCCTGTCCTTTTCCTACCGCTACCTCTCCTCTCGGACGCTCGCCGCCCGGCACGTTCTGACGGGGGGGTTCGTCGCCGCGGGGCTCTGGGAGATCCTGAAGCATCTCTTCGGTCTCTATGTCAACAGCATCGACGCCTTATCCGCGCTGTATGGATCGATCGGCTCCATCATCCTTCTTCAGCTGTGGCTCTTCTATTCGTTCCTTATCTATTTCGCCGGAGCGCAGATCTGCCTGACCCTCAGCCAGGCTTCGCGGGGTGACGCGGAGGAATACACGGGAGGATCTCCACATGGCAGCGAATAACAAGAAAAAAGATCTCTGCGACCTCAGCATCCGCATCGGCGGGGAGGCCGGACAGGGCATGAATTCGATCAGCAGCCTGCTGGGCAAGGCCTTTGTGCGCCAGGGCCTGCAGGTCTTCGTCAACCACGATGTCATGAGCCGGATCAGGGGAGGACACAATTTCACCCAGATCCGCATCAGCGACCGGCCGGCGAACAATCCCTCTGCCCGTGTCGACATTCTGGTGTGCCTGGACAAGAACACTCTGGACCTCTACGAGGACAGCGTGGACGGCCTCATCGTCTATGATGAAGGGAAGGTCAAAGAGAGGGCCCCTTCCGGGCGGAAGTTCCGGCCCCTACCCATGGAAAAGATCGCCGAGGAAATAGGCGGCAGCGCTCGGATGGCCAACAGCGTCGCGTCCGGAGCGATAGCGGCCTTGACCGGCCTTTCGCTCGAGCCCCTCACGGAGCTGCTGGGCGAGATCTTCTCCCAAAAGGGCGACAAGGTCATCCAAGCCAACCGGAAATGCGCCCGAGAAGGCTACGAACGGATGAAGGACAAGGGCGCAGGGCTGCCGGTTTGCGCTCTCCCGGCCTCCGGAAAAGGAAGCCGTAAAAGAATGCTGATCACGGGAAGCGAAGCGATGGCCTTGGGGGCCCTGGCCTCCAACGTCAGATTCTACTCGGCCTATCCCATGTCGCCGGCCACCTCGATCATGGAGTACCTGGCGTCGAAACAACGGGAGTTCGGGATCGTCGTCGAACAGGCCGAGGACGAGATCTCGGCCGTCAACATGGCCATCGGGGCATTTTTCAGCGGCGCGCGGGCCATGACCGGGACGTCGGGGGGCGGCCTGGCCCTGATGGTCGAGGGCATCAGCCTGGCCGG
>JAWOHF010000352.1:0-8075 GCA_046496285.1 Candidatus Aminicenantota bacterium | reverse complement strand
GGCCGCTTCGAGGGCCCGCGGATTGGAGTTGTAGGAGTCGTCGTACAGCCGGATGCCGCCCGTCTCCTCCAAGACCCCCCTCATCGGGAAGGGCCGGAGGGCGGGGATGGCGGGCGCGATGTCCTCAAGTCCGAGCCCGAGAGCCAAGCAGACCGCCGCGGCCGCCAGCAGATTGGGCACGTGGGCCTCGTTGACGAACAGGAACCGCACCCGGGCCTCTTCCCGCCCGTATTTCAACGTGAGGTCCAACCCCTCGTATCCCTGCCTCCGGACGTCCTCGGCCCGGACGTCGCAGGCGGGGTCAAGGCCGAAGGTCACCGTCCGCCCCCGCCATCCGGCGGCCATTTTCCGGACCAGAGGATCGTCGCCGTTGAGGACGGCCGCGGCCCCTTTCGCCGCTCCGTCGAGGATCTCCTTCTTGGCCCGGGCGACGTCCTCCAAACTGGCGAAAAACTGCATGTGGACGGGGCTGACGTTGGTGATGACGGCCACGTCGGGCGGCGCGATGCGCGTCAGGGCCGCGATCTCTCCGGCCGCGCTCATGCCCATTTCGAGGACGGCCGCTTCGTGCTCCGGCTCGAGCCGCAGCAGGGACAGGGCCAGGCCCAGATGGTTGTTGAAGTTCCCCTCGGACCTCAGGACGCGGTAACGGGAGGAGAGGAGGGCCGCGGTGAACTCCTTGGTCGTCGTCTTGCCGACGCTGCCCGTTATCCCCACGACCTTGACGGGCCGGCGGAGAAGGGCCGCCCGGGCCAGGTCTTGGAGGGCGGTCACGGTGTCCCGGGTCTCGACCAGCCCGAAGCCCGGGTCCGGCCCCGCGAAGGGGCGGGAAACGACGGCCCCCGCGGCGCCCTTCCCGGCGGCGTCCCGAACGAAATCATGCCCGTCCCTCCGCCCGGGAACGGCGAAGAACAGCTCTCCGGGGGCGACCGTCCGGGAATCGATGCTGTAGCTCCGGAAGGTCAGGGACGGGGGACCCTGCAGGAGCCGGCCGCCCGTGAGCCGGGCGACCTCATCCAAGCGGAAGGCGGCCATGGTCACGCGGCCTCCATCCTCTCGAGGATCCCTTTGATGACCTCGATGTCGCTGAAAGGGATGGTCCGGTCCTTGAAGATCTGATAATCCTCGTGGCCTTTGCCGGCGACCAGGACCGTGTCCCCTTTGTTGGCCGTGGCCAGGGCCCTGGCGATGGCCTCGCTCCTGTCCGGGACGATCTCGTAGGTCCGGACCCCTTCCTTCTCGAAGCCTTTCTCGATGGCCGCGATGATGTCCATGGGCTCTTCGGACCTGGGGTTGTCGGAGGTCAGGAGCGTCCAGTCGGCCAGCCGCGCGGCCACCCGGCCCATCCGCTCCCTCTTGTCCTTGTCCCGGTTGCCGCCGGCCCCGAAGACCAGGATGACCCGGCGGGGCTTGAGCTCGCGGGCCGTGGTCAGCAGGTGCTCGAGGGCGGTGTCCGTGTGGGCGTAGTCGACGACGACCTGGAAGCCCCGCCCGTTCGGGACCTTTTCGTAGCGGCCCGGGACGCCCGCGAGCGCCGCGATGCCCTCGGCGATCGTCTGGGGCGGGACGTTGAGGGCCAGGGCTGCGGCGGTCGCCGCGAGGATGTTGTAGACGTTGTGCTTGCCGACGAGCGTCGAGCGCACGGCCAGCACCCCCCCGGGGTAGGCGATCCGGGCCTCCGTCCCGTCCTCGGCCATGAAGCAATTCAGGGCCCGGACGATGGCCGCCGGCTCGAAGCCGAAGGTGACGGTCTTGAGGGGCAGCTCAGCGATCAGCTTCTGACCCCAGGGGTCGTCCATGTTGACGACCGAGGCGCTCCGCTTGTGGTTGAGGGTGAACAGCTTTTTCTTGGCCTCGAAATAGCCCTCCATGGACGGGTGGTAGTCGAGGTGCTCTCCGCTCAGGTTGGTGAAGACGGCGACGTCGTAGCTCACGCCCCAGACGCGCTTCTGCTCCAGGGCGTGGGAGGAGACCTCCATCACGCAGTGCGAGACCCCGGCCTCGAGCATCTCCCGGAGAAGGGCCTGGAGATCGACGGACTCGGGTGTCGTGCGCGGGGCCCTGGTTCTCGCGCCGGGCCGGCGGTATTCGATCGTCCCGATGACCCCGGCCGAAAAGCCGGCGGCTTTCAGGATCTCTTCGAGAAGGTAAGTGACCGTCGTCTTGCCCTTGGTCCCCGTGACACCGACCACTTTCAGCTTGTCGGATGGGTGGCCGAAAAAATTGGCGGCAGCCAGGGCCAGGGCCTCGCGGGCGTCCGCGGCTTGGACCCAGGGGACATCGACGGACTGGGGCTTGGGCCATGACGACAGGACGGCCGCGGCGCCTTCGGCGACGGCTTCGGCCACGAAGTCCATGCCGTTGCGGGCCGCCCCTCGCAGGGCCGCGAACAGAAAGCCGGGCTTGACGGACTTGGAGCTGTAGGCGATGCCGTCGATCCCGATGTCGCCGGCCGCGTCGCCGGCGATGACCGGCACGCCGGCGAGGATGTCCCGGAGCGTCACCGCCTTCTCCCTGTCTTCAAGTCGGCCGTCATGGTCCGCCCCTCGAACGGCTTTTCGGGGGGGATCCGGAGATACCGGAGGACCTGGCGGGCGATGTCCCGGAAGACCGGGGCGCAGACCTGGCCTCCGTAGTAGAAGCCTTCCTTGGGTTCGGCCAGGACGACGACCATGGTCAGGGCCGGCCGGCCGACGGGCGCGAAGCCGACGAAGGAGGCGATGTATTTCTTGGACGTGTAGGTCTTCAGGACGGGATCGTAGACCTGGGACGTTCCCGTTTTTCCGGCGATCCCGTAGCCGTCGAGGCGGCCGGCTTTGCCCGTGCCCTCCTCGACCGTTTTTTCGAAGGCCAGCTTGACCAGCTCACGGGCGGTCTTTTCGCTGATGACCCGCCGGGCCGCGTCCGGGCCGGTTTCCGGGGCCGGGCGGAGGTCCGGAGCGTTCTTCACGACCCGGGGCCGGACGGCCAGTCCGCCGGTCGCGTAGGTGTTCATGGCCTGGAGGATCTGCAGGGGGGTGGCCATGAGCTCGTAGCCGATGGCGATGTGGGGCAGGGAGGATCTCTTGTTCCAATCCTTGACCGGGAAAACCCGCCCGTTGACCTCACCCGGAAGATCGACGCCCGTCTTCGTGCCGAAGCCGAAGCCGGTGATGGCCGCGTGAAAATCCTCCAGGCTCAATCCCAGGGCGAACTTCACGGTGCCGACGTTGGATGATTCGATGAGGACCTCGGGGAAGGTCAGGATGCCCATCCGGACGTGATCGCGGATGGTCAGGCCACCGAGGGTGATGGAGCCCTCGCGGCAATCGAAAACATCGGCATAATCCACGACCCCCTTTTCCCGGGCCGCGGCCGCGGTGACGATCTTGAAGGTCGAGCCCGGCTCGTAGCTGAGCTGAACGGCCCGGTTCATCCAGGCGTTCTGCGGTCCGGGGAAGGCGTTGACATCGTAAGCGGGGTAGCTGGCCAAGGCCAGGATCTCTCCCGAGTCAGGGTCCATGGCGATGACCGTCCCCCAGGCCGCGGAATGATCGGAGACGGCCTTGGCCAGTTCCTTTTCGACGATGTACTGGATCGTCGCGTCGATGGTCAGGACCAGGTCCCGGCCGGGGACGGCCGGTTGGATGACCTGGAATTGATAGCTCCGGGCCCGGTTGTCCTTGTAGGAGACCTGCTTGCCGTCCCGGCCCTTCAGCACGGAGTCGTAGAAGCGCTCGACCCCGGCCTTGTTGTCCTCGGTGAGATCGACGCCGCCGAGGACATGCGCGGCCAGGGACCGCAGGGGATAATGCCGCTTCTTGGTGGCCTCGAACCCGACGCCGGGGAGCTTCAGGGCCCTGACCCGGTCGGCATCCTCCTTGGAGACCTTCTTCTTGACGTAGGTGAAGGAAACCTGCTTCCGCAGCCGGTCCTGGATGACCGACGTTTCCCTGCCGGTGAGGCCGAGGGCGGAGCGGAGGGCGGATATCTTGCGCTGTTCGCCGGCCGGGGTTTCGTTGTCGACCGGATTGATGTAGACCGAGAAGGCCGGCAGGCTGCAGGCCAGGATCTGGCCGTGGCGGTCGTAGATGTCGCCCCGCTCGGGTTCGATGGTCAGGTTCCTCTGGTACTGGTTGAGGACCGCGGCCTTGGCCCGGGCGTGGTCCTTGACCTGGAGCTGGACCAGGCGGAGGGCGAGGGCCGCGGACCAGGCCACGAGGACGAAGCTCAGGGCCAGGATCCTCCGCCGCATATCGGTTTCGTAGAACGTCCTCATCGAATGCGCCTCAGCGGGCCGCCGCCCGCTCCTCGTAGATCGTTTCCTCGTCCCGGGGATCGACCATCCCCAGTTTCTCCCGGGCGATCTTCTCGACCCGTCCCGGGTCGAGGAGAGCGGCCTGGCGGAGCTCGAGGGCCCGGATCGAGTCCTGGAGCTCTCTGATCCGGGCCTCGCACCTTCCGACCTCGATACCCAGCCGGACCGACTCCGTCTGGTACCAGACGTAGAAGGTCAGGATGCCCACGACGGCGAGCAGGAAGGCCGCGCCGAGCGCGATCTCCTTGCCGCTCCATTTCCGGCGGACCATTCAGAGCCTCTCCGCGGCCCGCAGCTTGGCGGAGCGGGACCTGGAATTGTCGGCCACTTCGTCCGCTCCCGGGGTCACCGGCTTCTTGGTCAGGAGCGTCAGCAGGGGAGGGACGTCGCCGCGGGCCGCCAGGCCGGCGAAGGCGCGCTTGACGATCCGGTCCTCGAGCGAATGGAAGGAGATGACGACGAAGCGGGTTCCGGGCCGGGAGGACCGGATGGTCCGCTCGAGGAATTCCCCGAGCCCTTCGAGCTCCTGGTTGACCTCGATCCGCAGGGCCTGGAAGGCCTTGGCCGCCGGGTGGATCCTGCCCTTCTGGGGGCGCCAGCGATAGATCCGCTCGACGAGCTCCCTCAGATCGCCCGTCGTCTCGAGGCGGCCGAGCTTGCGCAGATGGACGATCTCGCGGGCCAGGCGGCGGGTCTGCGCGAGCTCTCCGTAGGCGGCGAACAGCTCGGCCAGCCGGGCCTCGGGGTAAGTGTGGAGGATCTTGCCGGCCGTCGTCCGGATCCTCAGGTCCATGCGCATGTCCAAGGGCCCCTCTTGGCTGAAGCTGAATCCCCGCTCGGGTGAATCCAGCTGGAAGGAGGACAGGCCCAGGTCGAGAAGAACGCCCCGGACCTCCCGGAAATCGATCTCCAGCGAGTCCAGGGCCTTGAAGTCCGTCTGGAAGAGCTTGATCCTTGAGGCCAAGGGCTCGAGCTTCTTGGCGGCCTCCCGGAGAGAGCTCTCGTCGCGGTCCAGGCCGATCAGCCGGGCCCGGGGATTCTTTTCCAGGATGGCCAGGGCATGCCCGGCCAGGCCCAGGGTGCCGTCGATGTAGACGCCGTCCCGCTCCGCCTCCAGGAACTCGAGGGCTTCCTTCAGGAGGACCGGGCGGTGCCCTTTCTCCGTCATTCCGTCTTACCTCGAGGGATGAGGCGGGCGATGCTCTCGAAGTCCTGGTCCGAGAGCGGCTTCTCCGCGAGAACTCCGTCGAGGATGTCCTTGTTCCATACCTCCAGATGATTGGATAGACCCACGACCTCCACTTCGTCCCCGAGCTTGGCCTTGTCCCTCAAGGCTTGGTTGATCAGGACCCGGCCCTTGGGATCGAGCTCGAGGCGGACCCCGTTGCGGTTGACCCGGAGCATGAACCTCCGGACGTCGGGCCGGAGGTGGACCGCGCCCTCGGCGGCCAGTCCGGTCATCTCGAGCCAGACCGAGAGGGGATAGATCTGCACGGACTCGTCCGAAAGCGAAGTGACGAAAAGGTCCCGGCCGAATTGCTGCTCGATGGCCTCGCGGAATTTGGCCGGGATCTTGATGCGCCCGCTGGCGTCGAACCTCGCCGAGTAGCTGCCTATGAGAACGTCCGGCATTGTCCTTTGTCCCGATTTGTCCCGTTTCGTCCCAAATATAGGCAAGCCCAGGGGAAAAGTCAAGTAAAAAAACCCAAAAAAGAAGAAAAAGCGGAGGCCCAAAATATGGGCTGAAATCAGGCGGGGAGCACAGGGGCTGGTGGCCGGCGTCTGAGGCGGGTCGTCAACCGCAGCCCGGGGACTCGAGCGGACGCTTCGGCCGCGGGCGTCGGGAGCGGAGTAAAGCGGGCGTCAGCCGTTTTCGCCGGGGCCGTCCTCGCCGCCCGGCGAGGGGATCGCGGTGATGAGATCCCTGGCTTTTTCGAAGTCCTTCTCCTGGACCAAGATCTTGAACTCGGCCATCCCGTCGACCATGAGGGGATAGACGAACGGGGCCGTCCGGCCCCGGATGATGCAGGAGATGCCGTGGCTCCCTAGGAAATTCTTGATGAGGTCGGCTTCGAACGGGCCCCAGACCCGCTTGACTTCCCTGAGGTCCGGGCTGTCTTCCGGCCGGTCTTTCTTTTCGTCCGGGTCGTCCATGGGTCGTGTCCTTTCCTGGAGGCGATGTAGTCGTCGAGGATCCGCCGGTGATCAAAGGCCAGGGGCACGTCGATCCGGCGCGGATCGAAGGCCCGCGCCCGACGGGCGTCGTCGGCGCCCCGCGGGGTTCCCCTGGCCCGGGCGATGAAGACCGTCGAAACGGTATGGAGGCGAGGGTCCCGGTCCGGTTCGGAATAGACATGGAACTGCCGGAGGCGCTCGACGTCGAGCGAGGTCTCTTCCCGGGCCTCCCTTCGGGCGGCCGCTTCGAGCGTCTCCCCGTAATCGACGAAGCCGCCGGGCAGGGCCCACCCCGGCGGAGGGTTCCGGCGCTCGATGAGGACGATCTCGGGGTCTTCCCGGCCGCCGTCGATCTCGATGATGACGTCGACGGTCGGGACGGGGTTCCTGCGCTTTTTGCGGGTCTTCATGTCTTCGGGCGGCCAGGCCTATTGTAGAGACCCTCTCCGGCACTGTCAATCCGTGTCGACCCCAAGGAAGCCCTGGAGATCGGCCCGACCTGTGCGGGTGACGCTTGTCCCCCCGCCGGGACAGGCCGGGGCGCGGGGTGTTCGGGGCGGGCCGAGAGCTCTGATCGATCCGATTGGCATGAAAAATGCTATATATAAGGATGAGATCTATCTCCGACAAGGAGGGTGTGATGAAGCAAAAGGCTTTTTGGGTGGTCATCGTCGGAGCGGCCTTTCTGGCCGCGGCGCTTCCGCTCAGTCCGGCCGAGCATTACAAGGTCCTGAACTACCCCGGGAATTTCTACTTCGGGCACGTCAGTTACATCGAGCCGGGGGACGGAGGCGAGGGGCCCGTCATCCTGCGGGAGGGACGCGAAGTCCCGGAGCCGGCGGTTCTCAACTTTCCCGTGGGCCCCGGCGACGTCGTCCGGACCTCCCCGGACCGCCGCTTGGAGATCCAGTTCGACACGGGGACCCTGGTCCGGCTCGACTTTGCGACCGAAGTCAAGGTCGAGACCATCCTGGCCCGGAGCCTCAGCAGCCTCGATGAGCTGTCGAACCTGAACCTCGTCGCCGGCCGCGTCTATGTCATGTACAAGGAATACAACCGGCGCGAGACCTTCCAGATCCTGACGGCCAACGCCGCCGTTAAGATGAGGCATAATTCCGTATCCCTCATCAGCTCGGCCGCCGACGAGTCCACCGAGGTCCAGGTCGCTCTAGGCCGGGCCCGTGTCCTGTTCGGCGAGGACACGGCCCGCCTCAGGGAGCAAGACGTCCGGAAACAGGAGAGGTTCATCGTCCGGGGGAATCATCAGTCCCAGCTGGCGTCCTCGATCGACGGCACGGATTTCGAGCTTTGGAACCGGGATGTCAACGCCCGGTTCGCCGAGCTCCATGAAGGTCTGACCCCCATCCCCAAGCCGGTCCAGAGGATGTCGCCGGCCGTTTTCTATTTCGCCCAGAACTACGGCAACCTCTACGGGGAATGGCTGTGGGACGATTTCCTGGGCTATGTGTGGAGGCCGTTCATCGACAACGCCAGATACCCCTGGGGGTGGCAGCCGTATTACTACGGGCGGTGGGCCTACTCGTCGGGCGGGATGTTCTGGGTCCCCCAGGAACCATGGGGCTGGATCCCTTACCATCTCGGC
>JAWOHF010000307.1:0-3109 GCA_046496285.1 Candidatus Aminicenantota bacterium | reverse complement strand
CGCCAGGGTCTAGGGCCGGATGAAGCCTTCCGGCAGGCCGAGCGGGAATTCCGGCGGGCCGGAGCTCTCGACGCCGCCTACGGCCATGTCCGCTCGGCCCGCGCCGGCCGGCGCTTCCCCTGGACAAAGGCCCGCTTCGCGCCCGGACTCCTTTGGAGCAACGTCCGGATCGCCTTTCGGCGTCTGAGGCTCCAGCGGGCCTATTCTCTCATCAACATCGGGGGGCTGTCCCTGGGCCTGACGACGTGCCTTCTCGTCTTCCTCTGGGTCCAGGATGAGGTCGGTTACGATCGCTTCCATGAACGGGCGGGCTCCATCGCCCAGGTCTACAATACGTTCGAGCGGGCCGGCGGAGAAAGCATGGTCCACATGGGATCGTTCTACCCCTTGGCGACCGCTCTCAAGGCGGAGTGCCCGGAGGTCGCCGAGGCCGCCCGGATCCAAGTCGAGAGAGGCCTGAGCATCCGGGGGGAGACCCAGATGTCCAATACGGACGCCGTGGCCCTGGCCGACCCGTCCGTGTTCAAGATATTCACTATTCCTTTCGTCCGCGGGAACGCGGCGACGGCCCTGGAGGACAAGTTCGCCGTCGTTCTCACGGAGCGCATGGCCCGGAAGTACTTCGGTGACAACGACCCGATCGGACGGACACTCCGCGTCAACGGGGAATTCGACGTCCGGGTCAGCGCCGTGATCGGAGACGTCCCCGCCCAGTCCTCGCTTTGCTTCGACGCCGTCGTGCCGTTCACCCTCCAATTCGCGCCGTCCTTCCAGGAACCGACGCACTGGGGCGGCAATCCGCTCGAAACGTGGGTCCTCCTCTCCCCCGGCGCCGAGCGGGGGGCCCTCGAGGAAAAGATCACCGCCATCGCCGCCCCGCATTTCTCCGACGCGGCCGGCAGGGTCGACTTCCGCGTCCAGCCGCTCGTCCGCAAGAGATTGTACGCGCCCGACGGGACCGGCCTCATCGGGTCGATCGTCCTTTTCTCCGGAGCGGCCCTATTCGTCCTGGCCTTGGCCTGCGCCAACTTCACCAACCTCGCCACGGCCAGGGCCGCGACCCGGGCCAAGGAGATCGGTGTCCGCAAGGCCGTGGGCGCCCGCAAGGCGGACATCGTCCGGCAGTTCCTGGGCGAATCGCTGGCGACGGCCTTCCTGGCCCTCGGAGCGGCCGTGCTCCTCGTGGCCCTTCTCCTTCCCGTCTTCAACCGGATCGCCGGCAAGGCGCTATCTTTCGGCGCCGTCCTTAAGCCCTCGAGCCTCGCCGGTTTCCTGGCCATCGCCCTGATCGCCGGGCTGGCGGCCGGGGCCTACCCGGCCCTGGCCCTGTCGTCGTTCCAGGCCAGGACCGCCCTGGCCGGCCGGTCCGGGAGCGGGCTTCGCCACTCTGCCGGATTGAGGAAGGGGCTCGTCATTTTCCAGTTCGCCCTGTCGCTCGTTCTCGTCCTGGGCACGGCAGTCATCGGCCGCCAGCTTGGCTTCATTAAGTCCAAGGACCTGGGCTTCGACAGAAGCGGCCTGGTCGTGCTGCGTCTGGGACCGGCCCTCGACGCGGGTTTCGAGAGCTTCAAGGCCGACCTTCTCGGCCGCCCCGGGATCGTCGGCGTGACGGCCGGGATGCAGAACCCCGTCAACATCGGTTCCACGGTCTTCGGAACGGCCCTCGACTGGCCGGGCAAGGACCCGGCGGTGAACGTCACCTTCAACTGGGACTACGTCGACTACGACTACTTCGAGACCCTGAAGACGTCTTTCGTCGCAGGGCGGCCGTTCTCGCGGGACTTCCCGTCCGACGCCCAGGGCTCTTTCGTCGTCAACGAGGCGGCGGCCCGGGTCATGGGGCTCGCCGACCCTGTCGGACAGAGGATGCGGCTCTTCAAGCGGGAGGGCGCCATCGTCGGCGTGGTCAAGGACTTCCACTTCCGGCCTTTGCGCGAGGCCATCCAACCGATCGTCTTCGAGCTCCGGCCCTCGGCCAGGTCGTCGGCCTTCATCCGCATCGCCGCGGGAACGACGGCCGCGTCGCTCGCCGCCATCTCGGAAACGGTCAAGCGCCTCGACCCGGACACCGTGCCCCAACCGGTCCTGTTCGACGACATGATGGTCCGGAGCCAGTACTTCGTGGAGCAGCGGATCTGGACCATCTCGAATTACCTCTCGGTCACGGCGGTCTTCATCGCCTGTATAGGTCTGTTCGGACTGGCCTCGTTCCTGACGGAACGGCGGACCAAGGAGATCGGCATCCGCAAGGTCATGGGCGCTTCGGCTTCGGGCCTGACGATGGGCCTGGCCCGCGAATTCCTGCTCTGGGTCGGCGTGGCGGTCGTCGTGGCCCTGCCTATCGCCTACTGGGTGACGCGGAAGATCCTGGGCACGTACGCCTATCGGGCGCCGTTCGGGGCGGGGTTCTTCGCCCTGGCGGCATTGGCGATGCTGGTCCTCGCCACCCTGACCGTCGGGACGCAGACGTTGCGCGCGGCCCGGGCCAACCCCGTCGACTCGCTGCGCTATGAGTAGGTGCCTTGGCTGTTGTTATGGATTGATAACAAAGCGCTTAGCATCCTCCACAAGCAACGCCGACAGGCTTTTTCGGTCATTTTTTCCAGTAATAAAGCGGGTTTTGTTGGATGTTCCTTAAAAAACTGCCGTGACGATTTATGGGCCAATTTTGGGGTCAGAAAATGCGATTAAGCCTCAAAAAAGGCCCTTTTTTGAGGCTAATAATATTATTATCATTGAATTGTAACAGCCAAGGCATTATCTATCATTATCTATTTTCGGACAGATGCCGTCCGATAACGGACATTCGCGGGAAGCCCTCCCGAATTTCCCTTCATGGAAGCCAGGGCGCAGCCATGGCCGGCCATGGCACGATTATTGCTCTGTTTTCAAACGATATTACTTCGCCTTTGAGGAGCCGCTCATGAAAAAAGTTCTCGCCATCGCCATGTCCCTTGCCATCCTTGGCCTTGCGTCTTTGGCCGCCTCTTCGCGCCCGACCGACGAAGCCGCGAGGGAGGCCATCCGCCAAGCCGCGCTCGACTATATCGAAGGCTGGTTCGAAGGCAACGCCGAGCGTATGGATCGGGCCCTCCACCCGCAGCTGGCC
>JAWOHF010000250.1:0-2726 GCA_046496285.1 Candidatus Aminicenantota bacterium | reverse complement strand
GCCTCGGTGGGTTTGAAGATGCCTCCCGAAACCGCTGAAGTCTTCAGGATCGCGTTGTTCATGGGCCGAGGGCCCGGTCCCAGACGAGCTGGGCCAGGACGCCGAGGGCCCGGGAGACGCCGAAGAGCACGGTGTAGAAGTCGAACTCGACGAGGCCGTACTTGTAGAGCAGGACGCCGGAGTGGGCGTCGACGTTCGGCCAGGGGTTCTTGGTCTTGCCCTGCTTGGTCAGGACGTCGGGGGCGACCTCGTAGACCAGGCTGACGATCTTGAAGAGGTCGTAGTCGGGCATGTGCTTGAGGGCGAACTCGCGCTGGGCCACGTAGCGGGGGTCGGTCTTGCGGAGAACGGCGTGGCCGTAACCGGGGATGACCCGTCCGCCGTTGAGCGTGTCCCACATGAACTTCTCGAGCTGCTCCTTGGTCGGCACGCCGCCCAGGTCCTTCATCAGGTCCATGATCCAGACCAGGACTTCCTGGTTGGCCAGCCCGTGCAGCGGTCCGGCCAGGCCGTTCATGCCGGCCGACAGGGAATAGTAGGCGTCGGACAGGGCCGAGCCGACGAGGTGGGTCGTGTGGGCCGACACGTTGCCGCCCTCGTGGTCGCTGTGGATGACCAGGTAGAGCCGCATGAGCTCCTTGAAGGACGGGTCGTCGCTGCAGCCCAGCATGTGCCCGAGGTTGCCGCCCCAGTCGAGCTTCAGGTCGGGGGCGATGTGCTTGCCGCCCTTGTAGGTCCGGCGGTAGATGTAGGCGGCGATGTTGGGGAGCTTGGCGACGAGGTTCATGACGTCCTCGTAGGTCGCGTCCCAGTACTGGGTCTTGGCCATCTTCTCGCGGTAGCGCAGGGCGAACACGGATTCCTTCTGGAGCTGGAGGATGGCCAGAGAGAACTGGGTCATCGGGTGGGTGTCCTTGGGGACCGCGTTCATCGTGTCGAGCAGATACTGCGGCAGGACGCTGCGCTTCTGCCACTCTTCGGTGACGGCCGCGCAATCCTCGGCGGTCGGGACCTCTCCGAGGAGGAGCAGGTAGAAGATGCCTTCGGGGAGGGGCTCGGAGCCGCCGGGGGCCTTGGGCAGCTTCTCGCGGAGCTCGGGGATGGAGAAACCGCGGAAGCGGATGCCCTCGAACTTGTCGAGAAGCGAGCAATCCCAGAGCATGGAGATGATGTCGCGGGCGCCGCCGATGACCTGGCCGATGTTGACGTCCGTGACCTTGACAGAGCCGGATTCCTTGTTGAGCTTCTGGACCCGGTCTTTCATCGGGCCCATGGCAGCCACAAATTTCTCTTTTAGAGAAGCCATGAGATACAACCTCCTTGAGTTATATTGAATGTAATGCCTTTTGCCTAGCAAAAGGCAATTTAGATTAACACGGACCGGTGAGAGTGTCAATCAAAATCGGTGCCCGGACGGAGCCCCGCGCCCTTTCTTCGGAGCGCTCCTATCCCATTCTATTTCAATGAATTGACGATATCCGTTCAGCGCTTCTTCCAGACCGGCACGCCGCGTCCCGGGGTCCACGGCGCGCCGGCGGATTCGAGCTCCCGCTGCAGCGCCTTGAGGTCCCGTTCGATCGTCGCCCGCATGTCCTCCAAAAGCTCCTCGAAGCCCTCGGCCGCGATGTCGTAGCCGCGCCGGGCCGTGGCCGTGATGGGGCCGGTCGCGTCGAGCTGGGCATTGACCCGCCCCATGAGCGAGGGACCGGTCGCCTCCGACCTCCGGCCCTTGGTCCGGTCGCCGAAGAGGACCTCGAGCTGATCGCGGAGCCGGGCCTCGACGGCCCGGACCTTGGCCGCGAGGGACGGGCCGGCCTCAGGCGCGTCGAGCAGGGCCTTCTTGACGAAGGCGATCTGGTTCAGGGCGTCCCGGGCCGCGGCCCCCGCGCCCATCATCGCCCGCTGCAGCTCGCCCGCCTTCCTCTGGAATTCGAGCAAGGCCGGCTTGTCCTTCTCGGACAGCGTGGCGAGGGCCAGCGCCTCGACGACGAAGGTCTGCGGCTCGCCGATCGGGGTGAGCACGCCGTCGACCATCTTGCCCAGGGTGGCCGTGAACGTTCCGGGCACGACCAGCGGGCCGACGGGCGCGGACTCCCACATCTCCCTCTCCCGCTCCTCGAGCACGGTCGGATCGACCGCCGGATACCTGAGGTCCCAGGCCACCCGATGGAGGCCCTTGGCCGAAGGGCCGGCGACGCGGCGGACGACCTGGCCCGCTTCGTCCGTGATCGTCAGGACGGCGGACGGCTTGTCCTCGCGCTCCTCCGCCCGCAGCCGGTCCCAGCCGGGGAAAGGCACGGGCCGGCCTTCTTTCTCGAGGCGGCGTTCTTCTTCTCGGCGGGCCTCGGCCCGGGAGACCAGGGAGTCTTTCAGATAGTAGGTGAACACGGCCCCGAACGGCGGGTTGGGGGCCAGGTAGAACGTCTCTCCCAGGCATCCTTTTTCGCTGGTGTCGAGCGGCCGCCGCGGGATGTAGCGCAGGGCCTTGCGGACCGGGAAGAGCGCGCCCTCCCGCTCGAGCGTCCGCGGCTCGAGGCGGCGCAGGGGCGAGATGTCGTCGAGGATGAAGAAGCCGCGGCCGAACGAGGCCCCGACGAGGTCGCCCTCGCGGTCGTGGACCTCGATGTGGCGGAAGGAAATGGTCGGCACCCCGCCGCCCATCTTCGTCCAAACCTTGCCGTCGTCGAGCGTGACGTAGATGCCGTACTCGGTGCCCGCGAAGAGGA
>JAWOHF010000137.1:0-26099 GCA_046496285.1 Candidatus Aminicenantota bacterium | reverse complement strand
TACGCCATCGTCAAGACGGAGCGGGCCTGCAGCGGGTCCTTCGCGGTCATCAAGGACGCCAGGGAGACGACCTGCATCATCGAGGAGTCCAAGCTCCGCTCCCAGAAGTTCCTGGGGATGGAAGGGGGCTGGCGGATGATCACCTTCGACATGATCCTGCCCTTCGGCCTGGTCGGCTTCCTGGCCCGGGTATCGGGGGGACTGGCCAAAGAAGGCATCGCCATCTTCGCCGTCTCGGCCTATTCCACCGACCACGTGTTCGTCAAGCACAGGGACCTGGACAAGGCCGTGGAGACCCTCGAAAAGCTCGGGATGATCGTCCTGCGTCCTTAGCCCGTATTTCGAGCTGCGGCGCCGGGCGGTCAACAGACGTCGTCAGGAGGTCAGGATGCCGGCCGTGTTTTACCTTGCCGAGATCGAGAAAGCCCTCGGGTCGTTCGACCCCCTGCCCCTCATCGAAGAGGGCTTTGTCGCGTATTCCCGCGGCCAGGTGGTCGTCCCTCCGGTCGGAGAGATGATCTTCGAGGACCCGCCGGGGGACGTCCACATCAAGTACGGGTACATCAAGAGCGACGATTGGTACGTCATCAAGATCGCCTCGGGCTTCTATGACAACCCCAAAACGGGTCTGCCGTCCGGCGACGGCCTGATGCTCCTGTTCAGCCAGAAGACCGGGCTCCTCGACAGCGTGTTCCTCGAACGGGGCCATCTGACGAACGTCCGGACGGCGACCGCCGGCGCGGTGGCGGCCAAATATCTGGCCCCGGGCAAGATCAGGAGTGTCGGCATTCTGGGGGCCGGCGTCCAGGGCCGGATGCAGCTCGAATATCTCCGCAAGGTCCGGGAGTTCGAGGAGGCGGTCGTTTGGGGCACGGGGGAGGAGGAGCTCGAAGCCTATCGGCGGGACATGGAGGGCCGCGGCTTCACGGTCCGCACGACGCTCGACGCCGAGGAGGTCGCGGTTTCGTCCGCTCTCATCGTGACCTGCACGCCGTCGACGCGGCCGCTGCTGCGGGCCGATTGGATACGGCCGGGAACACATATCACGGCGGTGGGCTCCGACACGTCCGAAAAGCAGGAGCTCGACCCGGCCATCCTGGCCAAGGCCGACCGGGTCGTCGTCGACAGCCTCAGCCAGTCGGAGCTCCGGGGCGAGGTCTTCAAGGCCGTGCAGGCCGGGGCGATCGGCCGGGAGCGGCTGGTCGAGCTGGGGCGGGTCATCGCCGAGGAGCGGCTCCGGCGCGCCTCGGACGAAGAGATCACCGTGGCCGACCTCACCGGCGTGGCTGTCCAGGACATCCAGATCTGCAAGGCCGTCCGGTCCGCGCTTCAATAAGGCCCGGGGGGTTCGCTCACTTCAGCTCTTTCTCCACCCGGATGATGAGCTCCCTGACATCTTCTTGCTCACCGTTCAGGCGCAGGGATACGTTCAGCGCATCCAGGGCGGCCTTCTTCTGGCCGGTCTTGAAATAGCAGAACCCCAGGGAATTGAGGAGGCGGGTGTCACTGTTGTAGATCTTGTTGCCCTCGAGGAGGTTTTCGATGGCCGTCCGGAATTCGCCTGACTCCGCCTGAGCCCGGCCCTTGAGGAGGAAATAACTGAACCGGAAGTTGTCGTTCTCCCGGAGCGCTTCGACGAGGCCGAGGGCCTCTCCGGCCTTGCCGCTTCGAATAAGGAAGTCGATGAACTGAACGATGCCATCGAGATGATTCGGGCGCAGTTGATGGGCCTTCCTGTAGAAGGTCTCCGCCCGGTCCGACACCCCTGTTATGTCATACTGTATGGCCAGACCGAGGAAGTAAAGGAAATGGTCCGCTGCCGGCAGGCCGCGGAAGATGGCCATGGGATGAGGAACGCTCTCCTGCGGTGAGAGGATGAAGCGGGCCGAGGCCTTGTCCACGATCTCCCCCTTGCCGTTCCTGAGGGTGAAGAGCATTTCATAGTAGTCGGGAGAAAGCTCCCGTGCCGGGAAGGCCCGGACAATGTTCATCGTCCGGCTGTAAAGGAATTCTGACAATTTGACGGTCGAGATGCGGGCTGGTTGGCCGTCGGTCGAAGAACCCGTGACGACAATCTCAATCTCGCCTTCGGCCCAGAGATCACGTGGGACCCGGACAAGGTTGAGACCGAACGCCACTTGGTCGGATGCGCCGAGCGTTGCCTTGGCATCCGCTAGAATCACGAGCCCGAGGACCTTGAACGGGACGATGGTCCCGGCGGCCGCCTCCTTCAGGTCGTAACCGACGACGGGCGGCAGGAAACGGACCGGCCCTTCGATCCCCGGGGCTTCGATCTCTTTCTCGACCAACGAGAACTCCTTGCCCACGCTGTTCTGGAGGAGAATGGTCAGCCCGAACTTTCCTTCCGCGAGAGGGAACAGGTCCTGGACCGAAAGGCCGCTGGACTGGATCATCTCGACACGATCGGGCGAAAAATAGAAGGGGTAGTCTTTGGAATACTGAAAAACGACCTTGCCGCCCCGGCGGAGGCTGACGCTGAGCTTGAAATGGCAGTAGTACTGGTCCTTGGGTTCGTAGTAATCGATGGAGACCGTACGGGGCGACACAGAGAAATGGACAAGATCCATTCCCAGGAGCCCGTCGCGGATGACCTCGACCACGGCGCTGCTTTCGATGTAGTTGGTCAGGTACTCGGTGGTGACGAACCCCTTGTAGCTCAGGAAATGGGTGGCGTAGGCGGGGCTGACATCTTTTTTCGGCGCCTCGAAGACCCGCGAGAGGATGAGATTCGTTTCTGGAGACGGTGCGAAGCCGAAAGGGATCCGGCCGGGGATGAGAGAAAGAGAAACGCTGGCCAGCGTGGGGGCGAGATCCTTGATCTTCTCGTAAACCGCCTGATGGTCGGTCAGGTCCAGCCCCCTGGTGTCGATGATGAGGTTCCCCGGCCCGTCGGAGAGGGGGTTATAAAGTTTGAATTCGCCTCCGCCTCTCTGATAGAAAATGATGGCGAAATTCGTCGGCAGGTTCCTGGTTGGGTCGCCGTAATAGTACCACACTTGCGTGGGGTGGATATCGGGGCTCCCTTCGAACCTCTCGATGCTTTTCGGCGGGCCAAGGATCATGTAGATCCGACCCATATCCGTAATCCATCCCTCCCGGACGGTGCCCCGCCGGAAATAGCTGTTGACGTAGGCAAAGCGCTTCGTCATTTCTTCCCTGAATTCGTTTTGCGGCGTTCCCGACGTCGGGTCCCGTTGCTTCCAGAAGGCCTCGATGAAAATCTCCCGCTCCCGTTCATTGGGCAGGGAGAGAAAGACATCCCGTTCGACGGGCAGAATGAACGTAGATGTCAATTTGAGCCATTCTTGTTGCTGCGGAGAGAGGTCTTTCTCCTTGATCTTGGCTTGCGAGAACAGGATGCCGGTGAGGGCCAAGGACAACATAAGAAAGGTGATGGTCTGCGGCCCGGTTTTTCCTTTCATGGGCTCTCTCCTTGTCAACGGCACTCCTGGATGAGCTGGTCGAGCCTGGCCCTCTCACGGGGCGGGAGGGTAGAGTAGGCAAGGTCCTTGTATTTCAAGAAATACCTCAAGGCTTCGGGCTTGGCGCCCCTGCCATGAAGCCCGAGCCCCAAGTTGTAGAGCGCGAAGCCGAAATCGGGTTTGAGTTCGACGGCCCTTTTCCAGGCGGCTATGGCGCCGTCGAGGTCCCCCGACTGGCGGAGGCTGACCCCCAGCCCATTCCAGGCCGATGGATACTTCGGGTCGAGCTCGACGGCCGTCTCGAAATCGCGGCGCGCCCGTCCCAAGTCATCAGGCCGCCGGTCCTTGAGGAAACGGGAGAGATGGAGCGACCCCCGGTTGTTGAAGACGATCGCGTAATTGGTATCCAAGCTCAGGGCCCTGTCGTAGGCCGCGAGGGCCTCTTCGTAATGCCCCATGTTCCAGCAGGCGACGCCGAGGTAGTTCCATGTCTCCGGATCGAAGTCGATGATGGCCAGGGATTTCCGGAGCAGGTCGATGGCCTCCTCGTGCCGGCCGTTGTCGATCATGGTGATGCTGAGGGCGGTCATGATCCGGGAGCTTCCGGGGTTGTGGGCCAGGGCTTCCCGCAGGACCGCTTCGGCCTCCGCCGGCCTTTCTTGGGCCTGATAGAAATTGGCAAGATAGGTGTAGGCCAGGTCGAAGTCCTTCCGCTCAGCGATGATTTCTTTGAGCAGCGCGATCCCTTCTTCGGGCCGGCCGGCATGGTAAGCGGCCGTGGCCTTCTGCCATTTGTTGTGGAAAGGGTAGAGGGTTTTAAGGTCGTCGTCGGGGGTGAAATCCTTTTTGGCCGGCTTCTGGGGCGAGGTCAGATAGCCGAGGCTCCGGAGTTTTTCCGCCGTCGCCCTATCCGTCGTCCGCCCGGCCGTTTCGGCCAGGGGGGACGATTCCGAACGGATGAGCGCCGCGTGGATCTTTCTGAACCGGCCGAGACCGCTCCCGCCGGCGATGTTCTCGAGCTCGGCGAAATCCACGGCCAGGTCGTAGACCTCGGGAAGGGGCGATTCCATGAATTTTTCCCGCGCCAGGATGAATCCGCGAAGCGGCGCCCAGCCCCGGTTGTAGTGGGCCGTCAGGGCTTCGAAATAGATCGGCTTTTCGGGAAGCTTTTTCCCCCGCGCAAGAGGCAGGAGGGAACGGCCGTGGAGGCCTTGCGGTTCCCGCTCGCCGAGAAGCCCGCAGACCGTCGGGAAGATGTCGACGTGGCTGACGTTCGCCTCGACCCGGCCCGGCTTGAACCCCGGCAAGGCGAGGATGAGCGGCACATGGAGGGTCGCGTTGTAGGCGAAGTAGCCGTGGGTCGATTCGCCGTGCTCTCCCAGCGATTCGCCATGATCGGCCGTGAGAACGACGGCGGTCCGACCTTCGGCTCCCCGGCCCCTGATGAAGGCGAAGAGCTTTTCGAGGGCCGAGTCGACGAAGGCGATCTCTCCGTCATAGGGACGGCCCGGATACTGCGACCGAAAGGGCTCGGGAGGTTCGTAAGGCTGGTGGGGATCGAAGCAGTGGACCCAGAGGAACCAGGGGCCCGTCTGTCCCCCGACCCATTCCAAAGCTCTGGCCACGACGATGTCCGCCTTCCGCTCGACGAAAGTCGGGTCCCTCGGCCCTTGGCTGCCGTAGTTGTCGTCATAGATGTCAAATCCCTGGACCAGGCCGAATCGGGAGTCCAAAGGGAACGCCCCGATGAAGGCGCCCGTGGCATAGCCGCGTTCCTTGAGCCATTCAGCCAGGGTCAGGAACTCGTCGCGGACGATGAAATTGGAATTGTCGTGGACGCCATGGCCGTTGGGCGTCAGCCCGAGAAGGATGTTGGCATGTGATGGAAGGGTCGTGGGCGTGTGAGCGAAAGCTCTGGAGAAGAGGACGCCGCGGGAGGCCAGGGCGTCGATCGCCGGGGTCCGGATGTTCGCGTATCCGTAACATCCGAGGCGGTCGGCGCGGAGCGTATCGATAGTGATCAGGAGGATGTTGGGCTTCGCCGCGGCCTGTGCGGCGGGGGTTAGCGTGGCGAAGACCGGGATGGCGGCCAGGATGATGAGGACTATCGAGAACCGGGGTCGCGGCTGCTGTTTTCTCATCCTGGAACGGGGCGGCGGTCCATCATTTCTTCAGGAACTCGAGGAAACCTTTGACCTGACCGGCCCGTGGTGAATCGGGGTCGGCCTTCAAATAGTCCTCAAAATGCGGAATGGCCTCGGCGTTCCGGCCGAGGGCCAAGTAGGTCAGCCCGAGCTGGTAGAGCCCGTCGAGAAAGTCCTTTCTCATCTCGACCGACCGCCGGTAATATTTCAGGGCCTCTTCGAACCTCGACTGCTTGGTGAAGCTCGTGCCGATATTGTACAGAACGGCCGGGTCGGCGATCTTCTCGAACTCGATGCGGTCGTACCACTCCATGGCCTTGTCGGTCTCGCCGCGGTTGGCGTAACAATTTCCGATGAGAAGAAGGGCGTCGACGTTCCCCGGCTCCTTCTCCAGGACTCTCCGATAAGCCTCCTCGGCCAGGTCGTATTGCTGGAGCTCGAAACGGCAGTTGCCGATGTTCATGTTGAGGACATAAACGTCCGGGCTCTTGACGAGGAGGTCTTCATAGACCCTGACCGCCTCCTCGAATCTTTTCTCCTCGAACAGCCTGTTGCCGGCTTCGAGCGCCGAACGGAACTCGTCGGTGACCATCAGCCCCTCAGCCTTCTTCAGCTTGACCTCGACCGGCGGATTGTTCGTGGTTTCCTGTATCGACGTGTTGATCTGCCTGGGTTCGTAGCCGGGCTTGAGGAAATCGATGTGATAGGCCCCGCCCCGGATGTAGTTCGCCGACCATTCGCCGGCGGCGTTCGTCGTCACCTCAAAGCCGGATTGTCCCTTGACCGAGAGGAGCTTGACCTTGACACCCTCGAGCGGCTGGCCCTGCTCGTCGGTGACTTTTCCTCTGAGCCGGCCCTGGCCCCGATAGCTCTGGGCCGATAGCAAGGGGACCGCCATCGCCAGAACACACACGGCGCAAAGTAACCTTTTCATCCTCTGCCTCCCACTTTGATCATTTTAGCATACTTACCCCCCCCCGCAGCCAAGATAGCGCCCTTCGATGACGTCACGATCCGACCTTAACCTGCCTCCTTTTCGCCTCTGGGGGAGGAAGAGGCCCCTTCCGGCTAAATCCGGAAGGGGCCTGAGATGCGGTTTGAACGGTGTGCTAGAACTCGACGCGGACGCCTAAGCGGAAGACGCGAGGATTCAAAATGCGCAGGGTCTGCCCGAAGTTTGGAGATTCCAGGCTGGCCTGCTGCTCCAAGGCGAAAGCGGAGTTGAAAACGTTAAAGCAGTCGCCGGCGACGGTGAACCGGAGCTTCTCGGTGACGGCGAAGGTCTTTTCCGCGTGCAGGCTGAGCTGGTAGAAGGCAGGCAAGCGCCGGTCGCCGAACTTGCCGATATTGCCGGGCTCTGTCGCGTGGATGTTTGTCCAGCCGACCCTTGGCCGGTTGACCTGGACGAAGGGCGGGAAGACGTAGCCGTCTCGGGCCTGGAAGGTGAAACTGCCGCTGATCCCGCCGGGGAACTGGTAGAGGCCGGCCAGCTTGCCCATCCACCGGGAGTTGACCCAGACGGCCGAGATGCCGGAGCCGCCGCTCTGCGGGGCGACGACTCCGCCCTCAAAGAAGTCGTAGTTCGTCGGGTCGTAGGGCCATTCATTGGGATCGTTGCCGTTGAAATACTGCCATTTGGACAGGGTGAAGGAGCCGTCGAGCATCCAATTGCGGCTCAAGCGCTTCTTGAGGACGATCTCCGCGGCGATGTAGCGCTCTTGGGCTTTAAGCTTTGTCGTGTCGTTAGCGTAGTTGGTCCTATAGAGGCCGACAGGCCTCTCGTAGCGGGTGTAGTAATCGGCTCCCGTGATGGGCTCTGTTCCGCCGAGATACCAGTTATCCTTGGTTTCCAGAGATCCGTCCGCCAGGATGCCCCGGTCCCAGGAGAGGCGGTGGCGTTTCTTGTAGTAGAGCCCGAAGCGGAGGGCGAGGTCGGTGACGACCTCGCGCTCATAGGAGAACGAGATCTCATCGAGGAGTGGGGTCAAATAGCTTGGATCATACATGTTCGTGGATTCGGCCAGGCCGGGGTTGTCGGGGTCGAATCCGGTGTAATAGCTCCAGCCGTCGGGGTCGTTGGGGTCGACGGTCGGCTCGTCGGTGTCCCAGTCGGTCCCGAAGAGCTCGTTCTGGGTCACGCGGCCGTCCCCGTTCAGGTCCACCCAGCGCAGGTCGATCTCGGCCCAAGGCACGGGGTTGAGAAACGTGGCGAATTGATACCCGGTCTGCGAGCCGTAGCGGGCCACATTAAGCTTGAGGAGGTTCTTGCCGTCGCCGGTGATATCGTAGACCAGGCTGAAGCGCGGAGAGAACGTCTTGGATCGGATGCCGGGGTCGAACTCGTCGACACTCAATTCGACGAGGTAGTTCGACATGAGCGGCGCCGCGGGCTGGACCGTCTTGGCGACAATGGATCTTTCTTGATCGAAGCGGAGACCGAGCATCATGGTAAGCCGGCCGAAGGTCAGGGTGTCCTGGCCGTATACCGAGTATCGGTCGAAAGCCAAATTTTGGAACCAATCGCGGATAACCCAGGCTTCATACCAGTCGGACTGGGGCCAACGGGCGATCCAAACATTGCCTTCTAACAGAGAGTAGCTGGATACGGTGGATCGGACGTAGTCGACGCCGAACTTGAATTCGTGCTCGGCGCCGAGGATGTTCTCGGCGAAATAGCTCCCGTTCAGGCTGGCGTTGGTCTGCGGCCGGACCGTATTGTAATCAAAGGTATTGCCCGACATATAGAGTTCTGGATCCCAGGTCCAAACCAGATAAGGGCCGCTGCCGTCCGGCGTCCGCTCTCCCAGCTTCGGAATGAGGTGGAACGTGTTGTGGGTGTAGACGACCTTGGCGGTGAGGAAGAGGTTGCCGGCCATCTGCTCGACCTCGCCCTTGTAGATCGGGGTCGGGCCTGTCTGGTTCCAGACGGTCTCCGGCCCTTGTTGGGCGGCGCCGAGCCAGGTGCGCCCCCACTTCAGCTTGTTGTCGTGCTCGTAGAAGAGGTTGGCCCGGGTGTTGTTGGCCAGCTGAGCGTCGAGCCGGAAGTAGCCGGACTCGAGGAAGGTGTTGTCCTCCAACCCGGTGATGCCGAATGTGCCGAGGTCCTGGATGCCGTAAGAGCCGTAGAACCAAAATTTGTCCCTGATGATCGGGCCGCCGAAGTTGACGCCGTAGAGGTAGATCTTATTGATCCCGGCTCCCGTGTAATTCGGCGGCAATCCTGTCGGAAGATTGGTCGCCTGCCAAGCCTCTTTTGAAGCGTCGAGATAGATCAGGCCCGAAAAGGCGTCGCCGCCCCGCCTGGTGATGAAGTTCAGTTGGACGCCGCCGGTCTGGGAGCGGACATCGTTGTTGCCGTAATTGATCAGGATTTCTTCGAACCCGGCCATGTTCAGGTAAGCCGGTGCCGCGCCCAGGGCGGAGTTATCGGTGATGTTGGCCCCGTCGATGTTCCAGGTGCTGTCCGTGTCGGATACGCCATGGCCGAAATAGGACGACGCCTGGCCGCTGTCGCTGCCGCCCACGTTCTCCCGGTCGATGAGCATACCGGGGGCCAGCTGCATCAGGACCCAGGGGTCTCGGGCCGTCGGTAGGCGCATGATCGTATCACTCGTGAAGTTAACCCCGACCTGCGTCCTCTTCGTGTCGATGACCGGCGTCTGCCCGATGACTGTGATCTGTTCCTCGATCGCGGACTGCACCAGGGCGATGTCGAGCATGATGTCGCGCCCGAAGGATACGGTCAGATCCTGACGTGTCAACGTCTTGAAGCCTGGAACCTGGAAGCTCACGACGTAGTCGCTGGCCACGGGAAGGTTCAGGAATCGATAATTCCCTTCGGCCGAGGTGACGATCGAGCGCGGCGCCGTTTTCGAGCCGGTCAGCGTGACGCTGACGCCGGGAAGCGGAAACCCCTGATCATCCGTGACTTTGCCCCGGATGCTGCCGAACTCCTGGCTGAAAGAGAAGGTCGCGAGGAGGAGGACGATGGCCAGTGGAATTAAAATTTTCTTCAAGTTACCTCCTTTGCTGAGAACAATTTTTCATCCGCATTAAAAAACCTGCCCAAAAATACCTTAAACCCGCTTAGACTTATCTCTCCCCTCTCGCCTCCTTTCTCCATGCCAAGATCCCTTTGATCTGCACTCAGAGAAGCTGCTCTTTTGCTGTCTCCCTAGGGTATAAGCAAAATGGGGGCCAGTTCATTAGGTCAGGGAAATCGGGAAAAAGGAATTAATAACTAATTGATAACGAATGAGATAAATATAATGAATGAAGTTTCAGGCACCACTGGGAATCCAAAATAATGCATCCCCATGCATAATTATGAATGCATTTTTTGGTATTTGTTCAATATGCCCATTTCTTCGAGGAGGAAGTCCGCGCCGGCGAATTTTTGGGTCACCCAGAGGACGTAGCGGATGTCGACGCCGATGGACCGGGAATAGTCCGGGCTCCAAGCGTAGTCGTTGATGGTCGCCTCGTAGGTCCGGTCGAAGTTGACGGCCACCAGCTGGCCCCGGGCGTTGAGGACCGGGCTTCCCGAGTTGCCCCCCGTGGTGTCGGCGTCGTAGAGAATGCAGACCGGCACGCTCCCCAAGCCCTCCGGGCGGTAGGGTCCGAAATCCTCAGCCTTGCGGAGGTCGAAGAGCTTTTGCGGAGTGTCGAAAGGTTCGCGGCCGGTCGTTTTTTCCAGCACTCCGTCCAGGGTCGTGAAGGGCCGGTAATGCACCGCGTCCCGGGGGGAGTAGCCCTTGACCCGGCCGAAGGTCATCCGCAGCGTGCCGTTGGCGTCGGGCACGAAATCCCGGCCCAAGAAACCGGCCTTGAGGTCCTGCAGTTCGGCATACATCGGGTCGAGCCGCCCGGTCCAGGATTCGTTCAGGGCCTGGAGCTTCTTGTGTAAGGGGTGGAGCGCCGCGGCAAGCCCGATGACCGGGTCGCCGAGAGCCTCCAGCTGAGGCCGGGATTTGGTCCAAGCTTCCTTGACGAACTCGGGGTCGCCCATCCGGGTGCCGGCGTAGAGCCGCCCGACGAACGCCTTCGCGGCCTGCGCCGGGTCGTCCGCCGCCGCCACCTCGGCGAACGCGGCGATGCGCTTCCCATCCGGCAAGCGCGCCGCCCGCAGCACCAGGGCTTCCAGGACGGCCTTGTCCGTCGGCTCATGGTAGTTGGCCATGCCCAGAGCGATGCGCCGCCGGGTCTGGTCGAAGCTCCGGTCCATGTAGGCGGGCTCCCTTTCGATGTCCTTCTTGGCCCTCTCGATCGACGCTTCATACACGGTCCCGGCCCAGCTCAAGAGGTTGACGTGAGAGCGCAGGTAGGACATGAGCTGACCGACATCGTGCCCTTCGCGGATCTCGTCATAGATCGCCCCGATCCTTGAAAGCAGCTCGCCCGACCTCTGCTTCCGGCTCGGGTCGGCGTCGATCCAGCCCTGGAGGGAGTTCTCCTCCTGCCGCTTGGCTTCGACGATCCCGACCCGGGCCATGCCCTGGAGCTTGCCTCGGTAATTCTTCATCGTGTTGGCCAAGCCCTTGATCCGGGCCGCATGCTTGAGAGCCACGGCGCGGTCGCCCTCGCCCATCTTTTCCATGAGGTCGATCTGCCAGCCGTACCAGCCGGCGACGTCGGGCATCCGGAGCTCTTCCTCGTAGGCCAGATAGTGGGAGGTCCGATGACGGTAGGTCCGTCCCGGATAGCCCAGCAGGAACACGAAGTCGCCTTCCGCCGCCCCCTCCGGAGCCACCTGGAGGTGTTTCTTCGGCCGGTAGGGGACATTGGACTTCGAAAAATCGGCCGGCGACCCGTCCGGGGCCGCGTAGGCCCGGAGGAAGGAGAAATCCCCCGTGTGCCGGGGCCACATCCAATTGTCGTCCTCCCCGCCGAACTCGCCGATGGACCTCGGCGGCACATAGACCAGGCGAATGTCCTTGAGGTAGGAGAAGATGAAGAGAACGTAGGTCTTGCCGGCGAACATTTCGGCCACTTCGGCCCGCTTGCCGGGATGGCTCTTCTCGGCTCCGGCCACGATCTCCTTGATCCGCTGCTGGACGGCCTTGGTCCGGGCCTCCGGGGTCATGGACGGCGTGACGGCGCCGAGCACCTCGGACGAGACGTCGCGGAAGGATTCCGTGATGCGGGCCGTCATGCCCTTGGCCTCGATCTCCTCGGACCGGCTCCGGGCCAGGAAACCTTCCCGGACGTAGTCGCGGGCGGTCGTGCTGGCGGCCTGGGCGGCCCCGAAGGCCACATGGTGGTTGGTCAGAATGAGGCCGTCGGGCGAGACGAAGGAGCCCGTGGCCCCGACCTGGACGACGGCGTGGACCAGGCCGATCCCGCCCGGGTCGAAGATGTCCTCTACGGGGATCTTGAGCCCCTTGGCCTCGAGCCCGAGCCGGTGGAGCTCGCTCGCCGGCCACATGCCCTCCTCGGCCAGGGCGTAGACGATAACGAGTGCCAGGGCCCCGAGGGCCAGAAGCGCCGGGATGCGCCGCGACGGCCGTTGACGGATGTTCGCATGCATCATGGACCTCCCTCACTTCCCTTTTTTCATGAACTCTTCGATGTCCCGGACGGTGCGCGGGATGCCGTCCGTCAGGTTCTCGCAGCCCGTCTCGGTGATCAGCAGGGTGTTCTCGACCCTGACGCCGAGGTTCTCGTCCGGATAGAGGGCCATGGGCTCGTTGGCGAAGACCAGGCCCGGTCTCAGGACGGTTGGGCTGCCGCCGACGTCGTGGACGGCCAGCCCGACGTAATGGCCGAAGCCGCCGCGCATTTGACGGAAGACGTCCTTCTTCGGGTCGAAACCCTTTTTCTTGAGGATGTCCTCGACCCCGTTGCGGACCGCGTCCAAGGTCAGCCCGGGCCGGTACAGGCTCAGGTTGGCCTCGTGGACGGCCAGGCAGGCCTCGTAGATCTCCCTCTGCCGGGGAGTGAACTTCCCGTTGACCGGGAAGGAGACGGTGATGTCGATGTCGTAGCCGTGGAGGTCGGGGCCGGCGTCCATGACCACGAAGTCCCCGTCCCGGAGGATGCGGTCGTGCTTGTAATAGTGGACGTAGGGGTGGTTCTCGGCCGAGCAGAGGATGATGTAATAAGCGAGGTCCCGGGCGCCCTCCTTCTTGCAGTGATATTCGAACAGGGCGGCCAGCTCGTATTCCGGCATGCCCGGCCGGACGGCCTTGAGGACCTCGCGGTAGGCCCGGACGGCGATGGCGGCGCCCTTGCGAAGGACCTCGACCTCGGCCGGGGACTTGACGACCCGCAGCTCCCAGATCATCGAGGAACAATCCTTGACCGCGGCGGCGGGGAAGCGCTCGCCGAGGAGTTTGGCGAACTGCCCCTCGCGGGTCAGCCGCCCGTCCCAGGGGTTGGCGGCCATGCCGGACTGGAGGATCCGCCACTTCTCCGCGGAACACTCCCGGGCCAGCTCCTCGGGCATGAAGGGCGTGTAGAGGACGGTGCCCTGCCCGGCCAGGCGGCCGAGGGTGCCCGTCAGCTGATCGGCCGGCAGGACGCGCTCGAGGCCCGTGGCCGAGAGCGGGTCGCGGACGAGGTCGAGCGGGATGCCGTCGTTGCGGGCGGCCCGCTCGGTGAGGGTCATGAACAGGATGCTCTCCTTGCGCTTCCCGTCCACGACGAGGACGGCGTTGGGCGCCTCGACCCCGCAGAGATAGAGGAAATCGTTGGACTGGACGAAGGGATGGTAGCCGGCCGGGGGCCGGGCGCCGAGGATGACGGCCGCCCCGTCGGGAATCTTGTCCATGAGCCGGGCCCGGCGGGCGGCGTACTCGGATTTTTCGAAAACGAGCGGTCCGGCGACCGCGGCGGAGACCAAAGCGAGCAGGCCCGCCGCCGCCAAAACGGCTCTTTGGCCGATGCTGAAGGTTCGCGCGTTCATGGTCAGCCTTCCTTCCAAGGACTCAGTCCGGGACGGCCCGGACCCGCGTCCGCTGCGTGAGTGTCTTGCCGCCCGCCTCGAGGATGACGACGTAATCGCCGGGCGGAACGAGCGGGGCGAACCTCGGCCGGGATGGGCCGGCTTCCTGGGCCTGGCCGCCGCCGGTCCGCGCCGGGGTCCGCCTCATGTCCCACATGACCGAGCTGAGGCCCGCGGTCCCCGGCCCGTCGAGGGCGGCGACCTCTTCCCCGTAAGGGTCCGTGACGCGAAGGGCGACCCGGCCCTTGTCCGCCGCTTTCAAAAAGTAGCTGATGACCAGCCCGGCCGGCTCGTTGGGGCCTTTGAAAACCCTGTCCCCGTCGATGCCCTCGAGCTTTGTCCGGCGGACGGGCCAGGCGATCTTCGGCTCGACCGGGAAGAGGTGGACGTCGGAATTCCAGAAGGACCCTGTCATTCCCTGGAGAGGAGTGATGTCGGTGACGAACAGCCCGCGGCCGTGCGTGGCCACGACGAGATCGTTCTCGCGGGGATGGATGAGCAGGTCGTGGACCAGGGCGTTCGCCGGCAGCCCGTCGCCGAACTTGGCCCAGGACCGGCCCCCGTCGAGGGTCGCGAAGACGCTCATCTCGGTGCCGACGAACAGGAGGTCGGCGTTCCTGCGGTCCTCGGCGATGACGTAGACCGTGCCCTCCGGGAGGTTCCCGGTGACGGCCGTCCATGTTTCGCCGAAATCGTCGGTCCGGAAAACGAAGGGCCGGTAGTCGTCCCGGTGCCAGCCGGCCTTGGTCACATAGGCCCGGCCGGGCTTATGGGCGGAGGCGAAGACGCGGGTGACATAATGGTCTTCGGGCGCGCCCGCGGCGGCCATGGCCTTGGTCAGGTCCTTCCATTCGCCGCCGTGGTTGCGGGTCAGCTGGACCAGGCCGTCATCGGTCCCCGTCCAGATGAGCCCCGGAGTCAGGGGCGACTCGGAGATCGAGGTCAGGGTGCAGAACTCGATGTTCCCGGCCAGCTTGACAGGGTCGTTGGTGGTCAGGTCGGGGCTGATCTCCTGCCAATTGTCGCCTTGGTCGAGCGACCGCAGGAGGACCTGGGCCCCGAGATAGACGATCCGGCTGTTGTGGGGGGAGAGCTGGATGGGGGCCGTCCAGTTGAACCGGTAGGCGGGCTTTCCCGGCTGCGGCCGGGGCCGGATGGAACGGGCCGACCCCGTCCTCTGGTCCACGCGCTGGATGGCCCCGTTCTGGTAAGCGTTGTAGAGCCAGCGGCTGTCCTCCGGGTCGACGACGTTATACATCCCATCGCCGCCGCCGACCGAGGTCCAGTCGTCGCGGGTGATGGCCCCCGAAGGCCCGTGGCTCGGGATCCGGATCGAGCCGTTGTCCTGGAGCCCGCCGTAGATGTTGTAGGGCTCGTCCATGTCGACGCCGACCGCGTAGAATTGGGCCAGGGACAGGTGGTCGAAGGCGTCCCAGGTGGCCCCGAAGTCGTAAGAGACGGCCAGCCCGCCGTCGTGCCCCAGAATGATGTGGCGGGAGTCGGCCGGGTTGATCCAGATGGCGTGGTGGTCGACGTGCACCGCTCCGGCCAAGTTCTCCGGGCCCTTGGCGCCCCAGGTCCGGCCGCCGTCGAGGGACCGGTAGAGCGGCGTGTTGGGGACGTACACGACCTGGTCGTCATTCGGGTCGACGTAGATCTGTCCGTACCATTTGCCGCCGCCGACGGGCTCCTTCTCGGAATTCATTTTCACCCAGGTCTCTCCGCCGTCCTCCGAGCGGTAGACCTCGCCGCCGACGGGCCGTCCCTTGGGCTCTCGGCCGGCCGCCTTGGCGAGTTTCACCTCCGCCTCCGTGAGCGGGCGCAGGTTGGCGTTGTCGATCGTGGCAACCATGATGTCGGGGTCCTTCGGATAGATGGCCAGGCCGATCCGGCCGAGGTCGCCGCCCGGAAGCCCGCCGAGGAGCTTGCGCCAGGTCCGGCCGCCGTCGGTCGATTTGTGGATCCCGCTTCGCGGGCCGAAATCGTCGAAGCTCCAGGGGACGCGCTTCTTGTCGTAGGATGCGGCGTAGACGATCTCCGGGTCCTTGGGGTGGATGACGGCCTCGACGATGCCGACCTCGTCGCCGAGGTCGAGGACCTTGGCCCAGGTCGCGCCGCCGTCCGGGGTCTTGTAGAGGCCGCGCTCGGCGTTGGCGCTGAAGTGATAGCCCATGGCCGCGACGTAGACGACGTCGGGGTCCTGCGGGTGGATGGCGATCCGCCCGATGTGGCGGGTCTCGGCGAGGCCCATGTGCTTCCAGGTCCGGCCGCCGTCCCCGGACTTCCACAGGCCGGCGCCCCGGATGGGGATGCGGCCCGAGGCCGGGTCCCCCGTCCCCACCCAGATGATGTCGGGGTTCGAGGGGGCCAGGGCGAAATGCCCGACGGGGATGTTGCTCAAGCCGGGCAGCAGCGATTCGAAGGTCGTGCCGTTGTTGACCGTTTTCCACAATCCCCCCGTTCCGGGCGAGATATAGAAAGTGAACGGACGGGAGGGGAGGGCGGCCACATGGAGGATGCGGCCGCACTGGCGGGCCGGGCCGATGGCCCGGTAGGCGAAGGCCTTGGCCAGATCGTCCGCGAGCGGGCCTTGGCCGCGCAGAGCCGGCGGGAACAACGCCGCGGCGACGAAAGAAAGGGATAGAACGAGAACGGTCGGACGGGACACCCGGTCTGGCCTCATCGGCACCTCCTTGCGGTCGGCGGTCATGGGGTCTATCGATACTTGCGGACCACGGCCTCCATCTCGTCCATCTTCCTCTCCATCTCGGCGGCCATCTTGAACTGGGTCCGGGCCCGGTCGAGGTTGTGGCCGTCGCGGTGGATGCGGAAGTAGACGTCGCCGTCGAGGTGGTCGGTCAGGAAGCGGATCCCGCATTCGAGGGTCAGCAAAAGGCCGGAGAAGGCTAGCAGCTCTTTCTCCGCCGGTTCGAGAAAATCCCGAGCGGCGTCCAGGTAGCCCTGGGCCAGGCGGTCGAAGAGGTTGAGGTCGAAGCCGACTCGGGACAGGTCCCGCTCGTCCTCGGCGGCCGTGGCCGCGCCGAGGCGGACCGAGTCGCCGAAGTCGTAGAGGACCGAGCCGGGCATGACCGTGTCGAGGTCGATGACGCAGACGCCCTCGCCGGTCAGGTCGTCGATCATGACGTTGTTGAGCTTGGTGTCGTTGTGGGTGACCCGTTCGGGGATCATGCCCTCGGCCAGGCCGTCGATGACCCGGCCGACGAGGCCTTCCCGCTCGAGGACGAAGCGGATCTCCCCCCGGACCGAAGCGGCCCGGTTCCGTTGGTCCCTGGCGACGGCAGCCTGGAAGGCCGCGAACCTCTTGGGGGTGTGATGGAAGTCGGGGATGGTCTCGTGGAGCCGGGCGCCCGGCAGCCGGCTCAGCATTTTCTGGAAGGCCCCGAATGCCCGGGAGGCCGAATAGACGAGCCCGAGATTTTCGGCCCGGTCGTAGGTCCGGGCGCCGTTGATGAAGGGAAAGGTCCGCCAGTAATCCCCCCCGGGCGTCCGGTGGAACGACCTCCCGTCCCTGGCCGGGACGAGGTTGAGTGTCTCCCGCATCGGGTCGCCGCCGGCGGCCTCGATCCGCTCGCGGGCGAAACGTGTCACCCGCTCCATGTTCTCCATCAGCTTCTCCGGCTCTTTGAACACGTGGTGGTTGATCCGCTGGTTGACGTAGCGGGCCGTCCTCCCGGAGGCCTCGAAGGCTGAGCAAAAGGTCTCGTTGATGTGACCGGAGGGAACGGGACAGCTCCCGAGGAAGCGGCCTTCGATCTCGAAGGCGGAGCAAATGGCTCCCAGGTCGGGCTCCCGCATGTTCATCATGACGTCCGGTTCAGGCGCCCATTCTAAACAAGCCCGCCCCCCCTGTCAATCGGGGCCGGGTCGTTAATAAAAGCGTTTTTCTCCCGGTTCCGGGGATTCATAATCAATAAATGTCGATAGCTATCCCTGCGCATTCCAGAGAATCCCCTGAAACGGGAGAAGAACGCACAAAAGGCCTTTGCCCGGCTTGACAACCCGGGCCCCCATGCCGTATTTTCTCCTCGTTCGCGGCGGTCAAGCCCCCCCGAGGAGAACCCAGAGAGAGCGATGAGCGGCAGAACCATCCAAACCCTGGTCCAGAGCTGGGAGACCGTCCGCTGCGAGCTCCTGAACACCCGGATCTCCGACCTCCGCTTGCGCATCGAGGGCTCGCCGGTCGAACCCTACGTCCACCGCCTGTACAGGGAGCTCGAGGCCAAGAAGATCCGTTTCAGGCCCAAGGTCTACCTGACCGACGGCTGGGGCTGCCCGGACCGGACGCCCGTGATCGGAATTCCCTTCTACCTGGCCGACCGGCGGCTGACAACCCTCGAGGAGGAGCAGAGCGGGGACATCGAGGACGCCCGGAGCATCATGATGCTCTTGCGGCACGAGGCCGGTCACTCCGTAAATTATGCCTATAGGCTTTGGCGGCGTCCGAGCTGGGTCGAGATCTTCGGTCCGTTCTCGCGGCCTTACCGGGACGTCTTCCGGCCCGACCGGATGAGCCGCCACTATGTCCGTCACATCAGCGCCCATCCCTACGGCCGGACCTACGCCCAGAAGCATCCCGACGAGGATTTCGCCGAGACCTTCGCCGTCTGGCTGACCCCCCGTTCGTCATGGAGAAGGCGCTACAGGCATTGGCCCGCCATCCGGAAGCTGTTCTATGTGAACCACCTGATGAAAGAGATCCGCCGGGTCAACCCTCCCCGAGGGGTGAAGGAAAGGTTCTTCCGGCCGGTCGAAAAGATGAATTGGCTTCTGGCCGAGCACTACGGCAAGGAGGCCGAGCGGTTTCGCAGGGCGGCCCGCGGGTACGTCGACGACCGGCTCCGGGAGGTCTTTCCGACCGTCCGCGGTGACGCGCTCCGGCCCGCCTCGGCCCTTTTCCGCAAGCACCACGACCGCCTGCTCGGCCGGATCATCCAGTGGTCCCTGCTGACTGAGCGGGAGGGCCAGACCATCCTCCGCAAGCTCGAGGTAAGGTCGGCCGCGCTCAAGCTGTCCTACCGGCCCGGGAAGGAGGGGGAGAAGCTTCTGGACATTCTGTCCCTGGCCGTGGGTCTGGCCATGGATTACGCCTACACCGGCCGTCTGACGGGTTAGGGCGGCGCGGGGGGCGGTCGCCCCGATTCGCGGATAGCTCAGGTCAACGGCGGGTTCTGCCGGCGGAATTCTTGGAGTTGAATATCGGCAAGCTCAGATCGTAAGGGGGGCCTTCGAAAGCGGCTTTGATGACCGCCCGGAGGAGCTCCGGATAGGATATCCCGGCCTGTTCGGCGGACCGGGCCAATCCCAGGCCTTCGTCGAGACAGGGGTTGCAGTTGACCTCGAGGACGCGGGGTTGGCCGTCCTCGTCGAGCCGGACGTCGACGCGCCCGTATCCCCACCCCCCGACCACCCGGAAGGCCTTGACGGCCATTTTCCCGATCTGAGCGGCCAGCCCAGGGTCGATCTTGGCCGGGCAGACGATCTCCGTTCGTTTGTACTCGACCGAGGTCTCGATCCACTTCGCGGCGTAGGACATGATCGGCGGGATGTTGGAGGGCAGCCGGGAGTAGTCCACTTCGGCCAGGGGCATGACGCTGAGCTTGCGGCCCCCGACGAGACCGACGTTGAACTCCCGTCCCTGCAGGAAGCGCTGGACGATGGCCGGCTGCTTGAAGGACTTGAGGACCTCCCGGACCTTTTCCTTGAGGGCCTTCTTCGACCAGACCACGGAATCCCTCTGGAGGCCTATCCCCGCGTGCTCCTGCCCGGGGTGGACGATGAGGGGGAACGGCCCTTTGTGCTGGTCCGCCTCCGAGACCCGCTCGACGAGGGCCGTTCCGGGCGGGATGGGGATGCCGGCCCCCTTGAGGAGGCTCGCGGCCATGTACTTGTAGCGGCTCAGGCCGAGTCCCAGCGCGGGGGAGCCCGTCATGGGGAAGCCGAGCATGCGGATGAAGGCGGCCACGCGCATTTCGTAGAGCGCGCCGTGGACGTTGTCGTCGTACTGGTTGAAGACGACATCCGGCCGGACATTGTGGAGCTTGCGCTGCAGGGACTTCAGGTCGCCCGCGAGGGGGATGACGGTGACGATGTGGCCGAGGCTGCGGATGGTCCGGGCCATGCGCCGGATCATCTGCCGGAGATACCAGATGCTGCCCGTGTCGGCTTTCGAGTCGGGCGGCGCGTCCTGGTAGGCGTTGTAAAGGACCGCCACCCGGAGCCTTTTCATGGGCCCATCATAATGTATTTCAGGCCCGGTCTTCAAGCCGAAAAGTTGAGAAGCCCCTAGCCTTTGAAGGTGGGGCGGGTCAGGACGTGGACCGTGACGGCGGCGGCGATGACAACGAGAAGGGCCCTCAGCCACGCGCTCTCGGCGGCCACGAGCACAGAAATGCCGATGGTGGCCCACAGGAGGGCCACGGTGAAAAGCTTCGTGCCGAGCGGGATGCCGAGGCCTTCGCGATAGCGGCGGATGTATGCCCCGAGCCGCGGCCGGCTCATCAGCCAGTCGTGGAGCCGCCGGGAGCCGCGGGCGTAGCAGGCGGCGGAGAGCAGCAGGAAGGGCGTCGTGGGCAGGATCGGGACGAAGATGCCGACGATGCCGAGCCCCAGGGAGAGCGTTCCCGCAACGACCAGCAGATGTTTCCTCATGATCCGGTGCGGTTCCCGCGAGGTAAAAGACCAAGCCTCCCCCCACGGCGGGTTCTCGTCCTTGGCTTTCCTCCGATGCAACGGGATCCGGCCGACAGGATACCATCCGGAAAGCGAACGGTCAACTCACCTGATGGTCACGAGGCGTCCGGAGGAATAGGCGGCGAATTCGGGGGCGTAGAGCGACTGGAGCGTCGCGGGCGCGGCCTTGAAGGTCCCGGCCATGGCGCAGCGCAGGCGGTGCTTGAGCGTGTATTCCCCTTGCGGCAGGCGCTCCATGAAGAAGTTCATGCCGCTGTCGCGGACCTCCTCGTAACGGACCAGGCCCAGGTCCCATCGGTACCCGGAGGTCAGCGAGACCGGCTCGCATCCCGAAGGCCGCGGGTCGCGCAGGTGGACGTACTCGGCCGGGTGGCGGGCCCGGATGGAGAGATGGACCTCGATCTCGTCGCCGACCGAAAGCTCCGTGCCGTCGGCGAGCGGAGCGAGGACGGTCTCCGAACCCTTCTTTTCCCGCTTGAAATAGCTGCGGTCCACGGCGAACAGGTCGCCGTCGCCCCGCTCGGGCATCTTCTCCGTGCTGAAATGCCAGGTGGCCGAAGCGAAGGCCAGGCCCTTGCCGGTCTTGCTGACCCGGACCGCGGCGCACTCGGGCCCGAGCTTGTCGCCGGCGATGACGACCTGGTTCTTCTTTCCCGTGTACTTGTCGGGTTCGAACGTGAAGTCCGTCTTTACATTGCAGGCATCGACCAGGACCGACTCCCGTGCGCCGAGAGCGCCCGTCGTCTTCAGGAAATAGGCCACCGAGTAGAGGACCTCGGACGTGGCCCGGGTCGACTTCCAGTGGTTGAGCTTCTTGTTGAGGAACAGCCACTGGACCAGGCCCTCGCTGCGGACGTCCTTCGGCTGAAGCTCCATGAGCGCCCTCAGGGCGAAGGCGTGGGTCTCGATGCGGTCGTTGTACCAGAGCCAGCCGCGGTCCTCGGGGGCCCAGGAGGTGCCCTCGTCGACGGTCGTCTTGGCGCTGTCCATGACGCTGTCCCAGACGAGGGCCGCGTCCTTCGGCCGCCCGGCCCGCTTCAAGGTCAAGGCCAGGAACCCCTTGAGGTAGGGCGAGTGCTCCTTCCAATGCTTGAACGAGAAATCGAGCATGGCCTTGCGCTCGGCGGCCGTGAACACGCCGCCCGTCCAGGAGACGTCGGGGAAGTTGCCGACCGTGTAATTGAGGAAGGTGACGGATTCCCAGCCCGTGTCCTTGGCCATGAAGGTGCGCACGACTTCGTCGAGAAAGTGGGCGTGGAGATAGCGGAAGGCCCGGACGACCGGCTCCTTGGGCACGGCGACCCCGAACTCGGCCGCTTTGGAAAAGCCGTGGACGATGTAGAGCGTCATGTATGGCGAGGGCGGGCCGCCCGGCCACCAGGGGAAGGCCCCGTTCGAGGTCTGGGCCTTGAGGAGCTTGGCCAACGATGTTTCCCGCTGGGCCTCGGCGACGCGCGGATCGAGCACCCTTTCGACTCCGGTACCGCCGTCCGAGCCGCCTTGGGCGGCGACGATCCACGGCGATTCCTCGAGGGCCATCTTCCGGTTGGGGTCGGCGGCGTCGAAGGTCTCGAGCCGTGTTTCGCGCTGGCTCAGAGCCGCGGCCATCTTGCCGACCGCGGGGTACCGGTCGTAGAGGCTGGTCAGGATGCCCGTGGACAGGAACCGGTTGAGGGTCTGCTCGGTGCACTCGTAGGGGTAGTTGACGAGGTAGGGGAGGGCCTCGAGAAGGCCGTAGAAGAGCTGGGCGTCCACGGTCACGACGAGCTGTTCGTTGACGAGCGTCGGGTCGTCCGAATTGGCCAGGTCCGCGAACCGGAGCTCGCGGGGAGCGCCTTCCTTGAGCGTCGCGAAGCGCGACTGGACGAGATGCATCCGCCCCGGAAGGACGGGCAGCGGACGAAGCTCGCCGTCCGAAAAAGCGCCGGCCTTGGCCGTGACCTTGAAAGCGACCGTCCCGACGCGCGCGGGCGCCGAGAGCGGGAAGACGACCGTCGTGCCGGATTCCGCTTTGACGGTGAACGGCCGGGCCGGGACCTTTTCCGGAAGTCCGAACGCGGACGCCAGGTTTTCCGATGTCAGCGGGTCGAAGACCTCGAGCGAGACCTGGCCCGAAAGGTCCTTCCCGCCGGCATTGTTGACCGCGACCCGCAGTTCGGCCCGGTCGCCCTCGCGGAAGAAGCGCGGCAGGTACGGCCGGACCATCAGGTCCTTGACGGTCTGGGCCTCCTTCTCCAATGTCCCCCCCGCGAGGTCCTTGGTCAGGCCGTGGACGAACACGCGCCAGCCGGTCACGGAATCCGGAACGGTGAACTCGATGGCCGCCGAACCGTCCGGACCGGTCAGAAGGTGCGGCTCCCAGAAAGCCGTCTCCGAGAAGTCGGAGCGAAGGGGAACAGGCTCGTCCCGCCCACGATCCGGTTCGGCTTCGGGGGCGGCCTCTTCGACTTCACCGACCACGCCGCCCAAGACGCCGCCGACCACGCCGCCGATCACCGCACCCTTGTCTTGTTCGGTGGCGTCGACAAGCTTCGCCTGCCTGGCCACGGCCGGCATGACCCCGTCGAGGGGGCGGCCGCGGCCCCCCGGGCCGCCGATCCCGTATCCGCTGAGGAATTTAAGGTCATCGGCGTTGAACTCCGGGTAAGGCAAATCAGTCACCCATTCGGAATCCTCGGTGAAGGCCTCGGGCGCCAGGCCCAACGTGGCGTCCCAGGAAGCCGCCCCAGTCCGGATGGGGTACAGCCCCCCGAGACGCGGCGGCCGATGGGGAGCGAAGAGGTCCAGGCTCCGGTCGTACATGTAGGCCAGGAGCTCCGCGGCCCCTTGGCCGGCCGGCTTCCCTCCCGGCCCCTTGACCGTGACGCGCCAGGTTTCCCGGTCTCCCGGCGCGAGCTTGTCCCGGAAGCTGGAGAAGGAGATGTCCAGCTCCTTGTTGTCCCAAGGGACGAAGACGTCGGCCTGGGCCGTCATGGCCTGATGGTCCCTGAGGGCCGTGACCTGGACGGAGAAACCGCCCCGGTCCTCCTCCGCGACCGGGACCTCCAGGATGCCGCTGTCCTTTCCGGCCTCCAGCCAACGCCGGCCCTGGAGCTCGCCGCCCTTGAACGTTTCGAGGAGCAGGGGCTGGCCGGCCCAACCGCCGTGGACGAAAAACCGGGCGGTCTTTCCGACCGTCACGCTGGCCTGTTCGGCCGAGAGGACGAGCGGCAGGGCCAAAGCGGCGGGAGCTCCCGTTGCGGCCGTGACCAGGAACTCCCGGCTCTCCCGGCAGAGGGCTCCGAAGTCGTCCTTGGTCTCGTAGATCAAGCGATAGGCGCCCGGCTCGAGCGGAGGCACGGTCACCGCGGCCTGGCCCCTGATATCGTGTTCGACGGCTCCCTTCGCGGCCGGGGCCCCGTCCTTCCAGAGGCGCAGGATGTCTTCGGCCCCGGGCCCGGGTCCCCAACGGGGACGGAGGCGGTCGCCCGGAGTTTCGAAGGGCTTCTTTCCTCCCGGCGCGTCCGCAAGAGGTTCCGGAAGAGGCTGGTCGGCGGGCAAAAGCGTGGCTTCCGGCCCGAGGAGCCGCACGACGCGCCACGTCCCCCGGCCCCTTTTCGGGGCCCCGTCAAGGTCGGCGAGCGTGACCTTGAACGCGCTCGCGGACCCGGACCGGTAAAAACCGCGCTCCGCCTCGATGCGGGCCTCGACGGAGACGAACCCGAGCCGGAACGACCGGGAGGCCGAGCGGGTCTCCCCGCCCTCGTCGGTGACGTCGACCGAGAGGACGTACCGGTAGGTCAGGCCCGACCCCGGCCGGGCCCGGCGCTCGTCGGCTTTCGGGGTGAAGGCGGCTTCGAACATCCCGTCCTCGCCGAGAGCGGAAGTCCCGCCGGCGACGACCTGGATGCGGCCGCTGTCCGGCTCCCTTCCCCACCACCACCATCGCGGATACACCGGCTCGCGCCGGACCTGCCAGGCGACCGTTCCGGAGGATACCGGCAGTCCGAAATAATAGCGGGCCTCGCCCTTGAGTGTCGCCGGGCGATTCAGCCGCAAAGACGTTTCGGGGTCCTTGACCTTGACCTCGAACGTCGGCCGCTTGTACTCCTCGACGCGCACCAGGGCCTGGCCTTGGGGAGAGGTCCGCAGCCTCCAGGCTCCCAGGGGCCGTCCCGAAACAGGGATGGCGAATTCGCCGCTGGCGGTGCCGAACGTGTTCGTGGAGCGGACGGCTTCGGCCACCCTCCGGCCGTTGGAGTCTTCGAGCCAGACCGAAGCGGAGGCGCCGGCGGCCGGTCTCAGTTGCCCGAGGTCACGTCGGCCGCGGTAGGCCACGACCTTCCAGAAGATCTTCTGGCCCGGCCGGTAAATGCTCCGGTCGGTGAAAACGAGGGCCGCGGAGGTCTCGTCAGGAGTGGTCCTGCCGTAATGGGAAAATTCGTCATGGTCGATGGCGATGTCGTCCCCGTGGCTGGCCAGAAGAAAATAGGAACGGCCCTCCGAACGCGGAGCGAAGCGGACGAGTCCGTCACGGTCCGTCGTTCGGAGGTCGACGCGGCTGTGCCCTGTCTGCCAGTCCCGGGAATAGAGCTCGACCTCGGCGCCCTCGACGGGGCGGCCTTGGGATCCGGACAGCACGAGAGCAGTCGCCTGGCCCGGCGTTTCCGCGCGGCCGGATTTGAGAAGGACGAGGTCGCCGGCCACGACATAGAGCGCCTGGACGCGGTTGCGGCGCGCGGCGAAGTCCTCCCGCGGCGAAGCGGAGACGAGATACAGGCCGGACGGAAGGCCTTCGGGCAGGCGGGAAAAGGTCCGATGATCACGGTAATCGACCGTCGCCGGCAGCTCTTCGCGCCAGGCGGCGGCGGGCCGGAGCTTGTCGACGAGCTTCTTGGCCTCCTCCCAGCGGGGGAGGAGGGAATAATCCTTGGAAGTCCGGATGATCTCCCGGATATCCAGGGAATAGGCGCGGAAAAATATGCGCTCCACGTTGCGGTGGGTGACGCGGATGGAGCGCCGGCCGGGAGAGTCGGCCTGCATGGCTTCGACGGAGTAGTCCGGGGCTTCGATCGACGCGACGATGTGAAGGCAGCGCTTCCCTCCCGGAGATTGGGGATGGCGCCGGGCCCCTTCCTGGGCCAGGGCCCGGGCCCGGACCAGGGCGTCGGGGGCGTCCTCGGCCCTGGTGAATTCGGCCAGCAGGGCCTGGCCCATGGCCCACCAAGGGAGCTTGCCACGGCCTGAGGCGGAGAGAAAAGCGGCCAGCCGGGCGCGGATGAGGGCCCTGTCGTCCTCCTGCGTGAAGGCCTCGTGGAGGGCGGAGAAACGCTCGAAGCGGGCCTCCATGGCGGCCTCGGGCCGGGACGGCGAGACGCCGAGGCACCACCTCTCGTGCTCGGAGAGCAGGGCGGCGATCTTTTCCAAGGGGTGCGCTTCGGGCGATCCGAGGACGGCCTGGGCGGCCTCGATCGCCTTCTTGGTCGGCGGCGGATCGGCCAGGAGCCCGGCCAGGTCGAGCCCGTGGACTTCGTTGGACTGGGCCGGGGTCCACAGACCGGAGTCCTGAAGGACGCGGGCCATGAGGTAGACGACGGCGTCCCGGAGCGTGTCGCGGATACCGGCGGGGTAGTCGCCGGGCGACCAGATGTCGGGAAAGTCGCGGACCGTGTGGCCGGCCAGCCGTTCCCGGTCCTTCCACACCCGCAGCAGTGACCTCCAGGCTTCGGCCTGGATCTGGTCCCTGGTCCAGGACTTGAGGTCGATCTCTTCCGCGGTCTCGACGCGTTCGCGGCTGTTGATCTCCCAGGAATAGGCCCGGTAGTAAGTGTACAGGGAACGGGCGTAGACAAGATCGAGCATGCCGCGGTGGACGGGGGA